>CAYWRB010000390.1:0-3326 GCA_964460025.1 uncultured Hungatella sp. | reverse complement strand
TTTTTTGCATATATGTCAATAGTTTTTGGATAAAAATTTCAATAAATGAAATATATTTTTAAAAAACAAAATAAAAATAAAAATTATGTTGACTTATTTTGGAGAATGATATATAATTTTAATTAACAAAAAACGTAACAAAAGAAAACACTCATATCGTTCAGGAGGGGAACATGAAAAGAACACTTATAGCTCTTTTAGCAGGAACCGTTATGGTTCGGGTAAGTGTCTGACCATACCTTGGCTGCCCGGAAGCTTTTACAGCAGAACAGGGCATGGGAACACGGTACCTTTTATGAGGGATATTTTAACGAAGCACTGCGGTTTACACAGCGTAGCCAAAGAACTGACCCCAATGGTGGAGGTTACGGTCTCGGAGGATGACAGAAACCATTGCTTGGTACAGCTGGTGAACAACAGCGGAGCCTTTGGACTTACTTTTTTTGAACCGCTGCCAGTGGAAAATATCCGTCTGGAGATTGCCGTAAAGGCCCCGCCGGCAAAGGTTGTAAGCCTTATGGGAGGCAATGTAAAGTGGCAGATGGAGGGGAAGATGCTGCACCTTCTTTTAGAACACCTGGAAGATTACGATGCGATAAAAATTGAGATATCATAAGACTTAGGAGGATGAATCATGAATATCAGTTTACTGGAGCCAATCGGCGTACCAAAAGAGATGATCGACAGCCTGGCAGAGGGGCTGAAAAAACAGGGACATGTATTTACTTATTATGATAAAAAGACAACGGATGTGGAAGAACTGAAGAGAAGATCTGCCGGACAGGAAATCGTGATGATTGCCAACAATCCGTATCCGGATGAGGTTGTGCGTTCCTGCAGCAGCCTGAAAGCCATAGCGGTTGCATTTACAGGCATCGACCATGTGGGCCTTGAGGCATGCAGGGAAAAGAAGATTGATGTTCTCAACTGCGCCGGCTACTCCAACCAGTCCGTGGCGGAACTGGCCGTGGGAATGGCCGTTGCCGTTATGCGCAGGATTCAGGAATGCGATATGGCCGTGAGGGACGGAAAGACCTCCGCAGGTCTTATGGGAACAGAGATATGTGGAAAAACGGTGGGGATTGTCGGCTGCGGTCAGATCGGGTTTAAGACTGCCAAATTATTTAAGGCCTTCGGCGCCCGGGTGCTGGCATATGCCCGCCATGAAAAGGAAGAGTGGAAAGACGAAGGGATCTGTTACGCAGACATAGACCCATTATTACAGGAAAGCGACATTGTATCGCTGCATCTTCCGCTGAATGAGACTACCAGAGGATTTTTTGACAGTGAAATGATAGGGAAAATGAAGAAAAACGCCATATTGATCAACTGTGCCAGAGGCCCTATTGTAGATAATGAGGCTTTGGCAAAGGCGCTGAACGAGGATAAGATTGCCGGGGCAGCCATTGATGTATTTGATATGGAGCCGCCGCTTCCTGCTGATTATCCCCTTTGCCACGGAAAGAACATTCTGCTGACCCCTCATGTGGCCTTTGCTACAAAGGAAGCTATGGTGCGGAGGGCGAAGATCGAATTTGATAACGTCTATGCATATTTGGAAGGTAAGCCGGAAAATTTATGTAAACTATAGTAAAGATTGTGTCATGAGATAATGGAATCCGAAAACCGGAGGAAAGAATGGAGAAGAGAGAAGAAAATCAGGCGGAAGAACCGTACAAAGACCTGCACAGGTATCAGCACAGAATGAGCCATATGCGGATAAAGTTCCAAACCAGGGATGGAAGCCCGGTCTGCAAAAAAGACGTAGAGATCCGTCAGACGGGCCACAGCTTTCTGTTTGGCTGCGGAGCCTTTGAGACCCTTTACGTGACGGACCCCCAGATGGAAGCAGAGAAAAAAGCTTTTTATGAAGAGCGCATGGAGAAGTGGCTGCAAATATTTAACTACGGGACTCTGCCGTTTTACTGGGGACAGTTTGAACCTGAAGAGGGAAAGACCAAAACCGAGGCTATAAAGCAGGCGGCCCAGTGGCTGAAAAAGAGAAACGTTACGCTGAAAGGCCATCCCCTATGCTGGCATACCCAGACAGCTCCATGGCTCCTGAAGTTAAGCAATCAGGAGATTTTGAAAAAGCAGCTGGAACGTATCCGCCGTGATGTTACGGAATTTCAAGGCCTGATTGATATGTGGGATGTGATCAATGAGGTTGTGATCATGCCGGTGTTCGACAAATATGACAATGGAATTACCCGTATCTGCAAGGAATTGGGACAGGTGGAGCTTGTGTCAAAGGTTTTTGCGGAAGCAAGAAGCAGTAATCCGAAGGCGATTCTGCTTCTCAATGACTTTAATACCAGCCCCCAATACGAAGCGCTGATCGAACGGTGTCTGTACGCAGGTATCAAGATCGATGCCATCGGAATCCAGTCCCATCAGCACCAGGGCTATTGGGGCCGAGAAAAGACCTTGAATGTACTGGAACGTTTTTCCCGTTTCGGCCTCCCCATCCATTTTACGGAGAATACATTCATATCCGGCCACTTGATGCCGCCTCATATTGTGGACCTGAATGACTACCAGGTTCCGGAGTGGCCGACAACCCCAGAAGGAGAAGAACGCCAAGCCAGAAATGTGGAGGAGTTCTATAGAATACTGTTTGAAAACCCCCAAGTGGAGGCCATTACCACATGGGCATTCCAAGACGGAGCCTGGCTGGGAGCGCCCGCCGGACTGGTAAGGACGGACAATTCGGAAAAACCTGCGTATCATGTTCTGAAAACTCTCATAAAAGAAGAGTGGAACACCAGAGGGACATTGAATCCAGGGGAATCAGGAGAGATAGAGCTTAACGGTTTCAAAGGCAGTTATGAGGCCCGGATCGATGGTACGGTGAAATGCTTTGATCTTGGAACAGAGACGGAGCAGGTGATGATATTGGATTGAGTTTGTGAGTATATTAATGAAGTGAGCATTACTAATTGTAAAGCCAGCCGGTATGTAAAATTCCGGCTGTCTTTTACGATGAAAACCGCGGACCTTCACCGTACGTGAAAAAGAACAATAATCCTATTGCAATACTAGGAATATACTATATAATAGAAAACGTAGATGAAGCTTTTAACTTTAATACTACAGAAAGGCGGATTACACACATGAAACAGACAATTTATCTGGACAACGCGGCTACGACAAGGACGCGCCCGGAGGTGGTGGAGGCTATGATACCTTATTTCAGCCAGTATTACGGCAATCCATCCTCGATTTATGAGTTTTCTACTCCCTGCAAGAAGGTTATCGCCCGTACCAGGGAGGCCATTGCAGGTTCTATTGGCGCAAAACCCAATGAAATATATTTTACGGCAGGA
>CAYWRB010000389.1:0-3332 GCA_964460025.1 uncultured Hungatella sp. | reverse complement strand
CCCTTTTGTAATTTGGCGCAAATTATTTTGTTTTTGTGCTACCACCACTATTTTTGTTGCCCCCACTTTTCCGCACTGCTCTTCGCTTACGTGAAGATTATACCACAGGAGAGGATATAATTGGAACCATTGGTGGGGAATGTTTTAGAAATTATACATAAAAATTCATTTTGGATAAAACTTATGCTTGATTAATTCCCAAAATGACTTATAATGTATAAGTAATGCAGGCGAGTATAGTTATGCATTATGATTGCATATATATGAGGAGGAGATTATTATGAAGAAAAAGGTAATTGCATTGACAATGGCTGCTCTTATGATCGGATCTTTGACCGCATGTGGCGGTTCCGGAAAGACGGCTGAGACATCTGCGGCTGCATCGGAAGCAGCATCCGGAGATGTTTTGACGATGGCAACCAATGCGGAGTTTCCGCCATATGAATATCATGATAATAATGATATTGTAGGTATCGATGTGGAGATAGCCAAGGCTCTTGCAGAAAAATTAGGTATGACTCTGGAGATTGAAGATATTGCATTTGATTCTATCATTCCTGAGATTGATTCCGGTAAGGCGGATATAGGTTTGGCTGGTATGACTGTCAATGAAGACCGTCTGAAGAATGTTGATTTCTCTGATCCTTATACCACTGCATCTCAGGTGATCATTGTAAAGGAAGACAGTGAGATTGCAGGCCCGGATGATCTGGAAGGCAAGAGCATCGGAGTACAGTTGGGTACTACCGGGGATATCTATGCTTCTGATTATGAGGAGACAGGCTCCACGATTGAGCGTTACAGCAAGGGATTTGAGGCCGTACAGGCAATGATGCAGGGTAAGATTGATGCGGTGGTTATCGATCTGGAGCCGGCTAAAGTATTTGTCGCCGAGAATGAGGGAATCAAAATTCTGGATGAGGCGCTGACGGTTGAAGAGTATGCTATCGCCATAAAGAAAGGCAATACGGAACTGCTTGAGAAGATCAACACGGCACTTGCTGAGTTAAAGGATTCCGGAGAGCTGCAGAAGATTATTGACAAGTATATTTCTGCAGAGTAAGAGAAGACAGGCCGGGAACTGGTACTGTCTTGCAGTACTAGGGAGGTTTTCCGGCCGATAAAATTTAGGAGACCAATAGGATGATTGATAATTTTAAGTCTGCTTTTTATCAAAATTTTATACAGGATGACAGGTGGAGATACATTGTGGACGGCTTGGGTAATACCCTGAAGATCACATTGTTTTCGGTTGTCATCGGGATCGCCTTGGGTTTTCTGGTGGCGGTGATAAGGTCAACCTATGAGAAGACCGGAGGGCTTAAGTTCCTGAATCTTCTGTGCAGGATTTATCTTACCGTGATTCGTGGAACGCCGGTACTGATTCAGCTTTTGATTATCTATTTCGTCGTATTCGGCTCCATGAAGATTGACAAGGTTTTAGTAGCGGTCATGGCCTTCGGGATCAATTCAGGCGCTTATGTGGCAGAGATCTTCCGAAGCGGAATTATGTCCATTGATAACGGACAGTTTGAGGCAGGCCGCAGCCTGGGATTTAACTACAGACAGACAATGATCTATATTATTATGCCTCAGGCATTTAAGAATGTGCTTCCGGCTCTCTGCAATGAGTTTATTGTGCTTTTGAAGGAGACATCCGTAGCCGGATATATTGCGATTCAGGATCTGACCAAAGGGGCGGATATTATCCGCAGCCGTACCTACAGCGCATTTATGCCGTTGATTGCGGCGGCAGTCATTTATCTGGTGATGGTGATGATCTTTACATACTTTGTGCAGAAGCTGGAGAGGAGGTTAAGGAGCAGTGACCACTGACAGGAAAGAAGAGCCTTTGATCCAGGTACAGCATCTGGGCAAAAGCTTCGGTGATATGAAGGTTTTAAAAGATATTAATGTGGATATATACAAAGGGGATGTGGTCTGTGTCATTGGACCCTCCGGCTCCGGCAAAAGCACATTTCTGCGGTGCCTGAACCGATTGGAAGAGCCTACGTCGGGAAAGATATTTTTTGAAAATGTGGACATCACAAATCCCAAAACGGATATCGACAAACACCGCCAGAAGATGGGAATGGTATTTCAGCAGTTTAATCTGTTCCCCCATATGACGATCATGAGGAATTTGACCATTGCTCCTATGAAGTTGCAAGGCCGCTCACAGCAGGAGGCAGAAGAGGAGGCAAAGCGGCTTTTGGAACGGGTAGGGCTGGCAGACAGGGCAGATGCTTATCCCAGCCAGCTTTCCGGCGGACAGAAGCAGAGAATCGCTATTGTGCGGGCCCTGTGTATGAAACCAGATGTGATGCTGTTTGACGAGCCCACATCAGCGTTGGATCCGGAGATGGTAGGTGAAGTGCTGAATGTTATGCGTAATCTGGCAGAGCAGAAGATGACGATGGTGGTTGTAACCCATGAGATGGGATTTGCCAGAGAGGTGGCTACCAGGGTGATGTTCATGGATGAAGGCTACTTTATGGAGGAAAATGAGCCTAAGGAATTTTTTGATAATCCTAAAAATGAGAGGCTTAAGAACTTTTTGGGTAAGGTTTTGTGATTACAGAGATTTAAGAATCCCTCAAGCGAATGATGAAAGACAGGCGCTTGAGGGATATTTTTATTGGAATTTTATAGTTTTTTAATTGGAAATCTGTTCTCCTTGTGTTATACTTTCTTTATCTAAAAATCTAGTAAGGTAGTGCTGAGAGTCTGATTACTGGACAGATAGAGCACTAGATTTCAGGTGAGTTCTCACCACGTATTCCGGATTTGCTTAATTTTTATTTATGGAGGAGACAGCCTATGGCAAAAAGAAACAAGAGCTTAAACACACAAAGAAACACAGAAAATGAAGAATGGAAAGCACAGAATGATATTCAGGACAGAGAACATGGATTTCTGTCGGAAGGCGAGGTGATCAGGCATTTAAGCAGTTCACCTGTTCTTTACAGCCAATATCAGAGCCTGAATGAGGAGTGGAGAAGGCATTTTTTGGATTTCTGTGAGGGAAAGAAAAGTCTTCCCCTCACCTACGACCCTTTTTTTAAAAGAATATTCCACCCGGATATACATCCGGATCGTCTGTCACGATTCATTTCCAGTATTCTGGGTATAAACGTTAAAGTACTTCGTGTGCTTCCTACAGAGGACAGTATTCTGGGAGGCGGAGCACTCTTGATTATGGACCTTTTAGGAGAGTTGGAGGATGGGGCTTTAGTCAATATTGAGATTCAGAAACAAGGATATGCTTTTCCGGCGGAGAGGATATCCTGCTATTCGGCAGATTTGCTTATGCGTCAATATGCTAGGATGAA
>CAYWRB010000388.1:0-3344 GCA_964460025.1 uncultured Hungatella sp. | reverse complement strand
TGGCACGGATAAAATCCCCGGACATCAGCTGAGCCGTGGTATTGACAAAAATCAGTCCGTCTACTCCCGGGGCATCCATGTAGGTGCGGCCCACATAGGCATCCTCGTCAACTACCTTTCCCTCAATCATCACATCCAGCACACGGCCTACCATAGACTGAGATTTCTCGAACGCGATCTCCTGCTGAAGCTCCATGATCTGATCCCGCCGCTCTTCTTTTATCTCTTCCTCTATCTGGTCCGGGAATGCCGCTGCCGGGGTATCCTCCTCCTGGGAATAGGCAAACACTCCCAGACGCTCAAATTCCATCTGGTCCACAAACTCCATCAAGATCTCATGGTCTTCCTCTGTCTCACCCGGAAAGCCGGAGATCAGAGTGGTCCTGAGAGCAATGTCCGGAATCTGCTGCCTCAGATCCGCAATCAGCCCTTCCAGCTGCTGCCTGTCAGTCTTTCTTCCCATCCGTTTTAAGATGGGATCGCTGGCATGCTGAATGGGGATATCCAGGTAATGGCATACCTTTTCCTCTGTCCTTATGACATCAATAAGCTCCTGGGTAATCTCCTCAGGATAGCAGTACTGAATCCGGATCCACTGAATTCCGGAGACACCGCACAGTTCCTTTAGAAGTCTGGGAAGAGCCTTCTGTCCATACAGATCCACACCGTAAACCGTGGTCTCCTGGGCCACCAGGATCAGCTCCTTCACCCCCTGATCCGCCAGGGCTTTGGCCTCCTCCACCAATTCCTCCACAGGAACGCTGCGGTAGGGGCCCCGAAGGCTTGGGATGATACAGTAAGTACAGTGTTTATTACACCCTTCCGCGATTTTTAAAAACCCGTAGTGGCCTCCTGTGGTCAGAACTCTGGGAGCCCCTATCCTGAAAGGAGTATCTAAAGGGTTAAAACGTTCCTCCTCTTTCTTTCCCTCCAGAATATTTTTTAACAGGTTGGAAATCTCATGGCAGGAGGAGGTTCCCAGGATTCCGTCCACTTCCGGTATCTCCTTAAAAATCTCCTGCTTATATCGCTGGGCCATACACCCTGCCACAATCAGTGCTTTGCAGTTCCCACTGTTTTTAAGCTCCGCCATCTCAAGAATCGTATTGATGCTTTCTTCCTTGGCATCGCCGATGAAGCAGCAGGTATTGATCAGAATGATATCCGCCTGCTGCTCATCATCCGTAAATTCATATCCTTCCCGGTCTAACAGCCCCAGCATCCTCTCGGTATCTACCAGATTCTTGTCACAACCTAAAGAAACACAACATATTTTCATAAATTCTCCTGCGTGATAAAAAAGCCATCTCCCATCACGAGACGGCTTGCCTGTTTAAGCTTCCTCTTCCTCCTGGGAGCCTTCCTCGGAAAGGATTTTCACCTTCTGCTCATACAGTTCTTCCACTGCTACGGACAGAGGCTTCTTGTCCCGGGGGGCATTGATCATAGGATCCTCTCCGCCGATCAGCTGTCTTGCCCTTTTTGCGGTGGCGATGACAATGGAATAGCGGCTCTGAACCACCGGCTCCTCGCCGTCCTCCACCCCGCTGTTTACCGCATTAATCAAATCCGTATAAGATGGATGTAACATACACTTGTTCTCCTTTCAACATACCTATTATTTTACGTTTCCTCTTGGTCACTTGGCTAACTGTCCCGTAATGAGAACCGTAGCATTTAACTCCTTCTGCATCTTCCCGATAAATGCCTGGTTGTTGGTGGTCCTGAAGCGATGCAGGCGGACCATCTGATGCATATTCTCCACACAGGTGTCAATATCATCATTGACAAGCAGATAATCATAGGAAGACATGCCCTGGGCCTCGTCAGCCGCCCGGCAGAGTCTGGCCCGGATGACTTCCGCGCTCTCTGTCCCCCGCCTTATAAGCCGCCGTCTCAGTTCCCCGGCACTTGGGGGAACCACAAAGAGAAGCAGGGCTTCCGGAAACTGCTCCTTGATCTTTAAAGCCCCCTGAATCTCAATCTCCAGAATCACATCCATTCCCTCAGCCATCTTCTGGGATACGTATTCCTTTGGCGTCCCATAATAATTATTCACATACTGAGCATATTCAATCAGCTGCTTCTGTTTGATCATCTGTTCAAATTTTTCTCTGGTAACAAAAAAATATTCTCTTCCGTTTTCCTCTCCCTGTCTGGGCTGCCTGGTGGTCGCCGATATGGATAGGGCATAATTATCATATTTCTCCAGCAGGGCTTTGATCAGAGTTCCTTTCCCTGCCCCGGAAAATCCGGATACGACTACTAAAATCCCCTGGTTGTTCATACTCTGCTCCTGTCTGATCGTCTTTCCTTGCAGCAAATTCGATATTCCTTGAACTGCTGACACTCACTTCACTCAATGTTCTGAATCTGTTCCCGTACTTTTTCAATCTCTGTCTTAAGGGCAATGGCCCGTTCCGACACCTCCAGATCATTGGCCTTCGATAAAATGGTATTGGCCTCCCGGTTCATCTCCTGGGCCAGGAAGTCCAGCTTCCGCCCCACGCTGCCGCCGGCCAAAAGTTCGCTTTTGGTATGTTCGATATGGCTTCTGAGACGGACCGTCTCCTCGTCCACACAGATCTTGTCTGCAAATATGGTCACTTCCGTGACGATGCGCCCTTCATCTATGGAAGAGGTTCCCAGAAGTTCCCTTACCTTCTCCTCCAGCCTCTCCCGGTATTCGGTCATAATCTGAGGAGAACGTTCCTCGATATATGCTACCAATTCAAGCATATGATCCAGTTTTCCCAAAAGGTCCTTTTTTAAATTTTCTCCCTCTGTTATACGGCTCTCCACAAACTGAGCCGCTGCCTCCTCCGCAGCCTGGGAAAGCAGCTTCCATATGGATTCCTCATCCTCGGAAACCTCTTCCATGGTAAGGACCTCCGGCATTCTGGCCAAGGCAGATGTCTTTATATCATTGGGAATTCCAAACCGCTCCTCCATCTTCTTAAAACAGTCCATATATTCCGCAGCAAGGGCTTCATTATACTTCAAACACAGTTTATTCTCCGTATAATCCTCATAATTTATGAAAATATCCACTTTGCCCCGCTGCATGTGCTTTTTTAAAAGGGTTCGGATGCCGGCCTCAAAGTAATTGAACTTCTTCGGCATCTTGATGCTCAGATCCAGATACCTGTGATTCACAGCCTTCATCTCAACGGAGATTTTGTATTCCGGCGTTATCTTTTCGCATCTGCCAAAGCCTGTCATGCTTCTTATCATCCACATGTCCTTCTTTCGTCATAGATAAATACCATTATAAGGTAAATGAAAATGCAAGTCAACTTCTTTAATATCTCTCAAAACAATTTCTTCACCATTTCTTCTCTCAA
>CAYWRB010000387.1:1414-3355 GCA_964460025.1 uncultured Hungatella sp. | reverse complement strand
GAAAATACATGGTTTCTCTGAGACAGGAGCTTCTGGTTTTTATTGCCTTGCTTATGGTACTTCTGGTGCTGATGGGCGCCAGCATGTATGTCATGATTTCCAAGACTGAGCTTAAGAATGCGGTTTACTCCATACAGGCTTTGACGCGGGCTATGGGAGAACGGCTGGATGAAAATTCAGAGGCATTCAAGCAGCAGATTGATTTTGTGACATTAGACGGGGTGATTGCGGATAATCTGGAACTTCTGGATCAGGGAACTATCCTGGCCAAAGATCTTCGATCTATTATTACGCTTCGTATTATGTCAATGGATGTGATCAGCGGCGTGTATCTCTATGGTCTGGACGGAGAACTTATCACAAAGTGGGTGCGTGCTCCCAACCGGGCGGAGACTTACCAGCTGCCGGATCAGATTGATGTGGAAAGGTATGATAAGACAGGAGCAGTGAGACTGGAATTTGCAGATGGCCAGGTGATTTATAACCGGGCGATCCGGACCCTTGAAGACTGGGAAGTGGCTGCCTATATTTCCTTTGTGTACGACAAAGAGGAACTGCACAGGAAATTGGATCTTTTTGCAGGAGAACAAATGCAGTATCTGATGCTGTATGACAGCGAGGCAAAGACCGTGATCAGCAGCAGCGGGGAGACCGCCGAATTTGAGGAGATGCTGCAAAAGACGGATCCGAGGGACTGCAGAGAAGGAATTTTTCTTCCGGCCAGCGGCAGGGGGAAGATGCTGATCTGCAGTACGGAATCCATGAATGATGGGTGGTTTCTGGTATGTGCGGTGGAACGGAACCGGGTGTTTACAGGAAAGACATTGATTTTGTATATTACTCTGATCTTCATGTGTCTGAGTCTTTTGCTGATTGCCATGATACACTATGTGATTGGTTATCGGATTATTCGCCCTCTGGAGGCTTTTTCGCAGGCAATCCGCAAGGTACGGGACGGCAACTATGCGGTAGAACTGGATTATTCGCAGAACAACGAGATCGGTATGCTTGCCAGGGGATTCAATGATATGTCAGATCAGATCGATGCACTGGTCAATCAAAACTTAAAGGGGGATATTGCTTTTCGGGATATGCAGCTTTCCATGCTTCGCAAGCAGATCGAACCCCATTTTCTCTATAATACATTGGAATGCATCAACGCTCTTGCCGAATTGGGAAGAAGCGAGGATATCCGGATTCTCACAATCCATTTTTCCAAGCTGATGAAATCACAGATGGATGAAAAGCAGTTCTGTACGATTGCCTGTGAGCTGGACTGTGTGGAAAGTTTTTTGAAAATTTATAAGATCATTGAGGGGGAAAAGCTGGATTATCAGATCGTAGCAGACGAGGGCTGTGGGGATGTTGTGATTCCCGCCTATCTGGTGCAGCCCATCGTGGAGAACGCTGTGCAGCACGGGATTCGGAAAAGCTTATATCGCGGAACCTGTACTGTTAATGTGGAAATGCAGGGAGAATATGTGTGTTTACGGGTATCAGATGACGGCGTCGGAATACCTGCGGATATTCAGGAAGCGATCAGAGCATATTGGAACAGGAAGTACACCAAAGAGCAGGCAAAGAAACTTGGAATCGGTCTGCAAAATGTGATAGACAGGATCTGTTATATTTACAAAGGAATCGGAACATTTGCTGTTTACAGTGATCCCGAGTGGGGAGCATCGGTGGAGATGATTCTGCCGGTACGGAAGGATTTGGAGGCTGATGTGAGTGGAGTATTATTCGGTCGTTTTACTTGATGATGAGGAGCTGATCATTCAGAGCCTGAGAAAAATGATTTCCTGGAGTGATTTGAACTGCTATATCCGTGATTCCGCAAATAATGGGGAGAAAGGAAAAGAATTGATCGACGAGGCCTGCCCGGATATTCTGATTGCAGATATTAAGATGCCGGGGATGTCCGGGCTGGAATTGGCCGGG
>CAYWRB010000387.1:0-1404 GCA_964460025.1 uncultured Hungatella sp. | reverse complement strand
AACATCCTGGCTGCAAGGTGATTATCGTATCGGCGTATGAGGATTTCGGATTTGCACAAAAGGCGATCAAGGCCGGAACGGTGGATTATCTCTTAAAGCCTATTGATAAAAAGGAACTGATGGAGGCGGTCCGCAGAGCCATCGGAAGCATACGGGAGTGGAGGGAGACGACCCGGAGGCTGGAAAAGGAAAAGGTGCATCTGGAAAGTTTCCGGACCCTGGCGGAAGATAATATCCTGTTTAACATGGCCCGTTATGGGACGGTGGGAATACGCGGAGAACTTCTTCGATTCGCTGTGGATCGTGCCAGGCATGCGGGTGTGGTGGTTATGATTGAATTTTTTAATTTGATACGGCCGCAGACGGCAGTTATGGCTATGGGGCAGGAATATTACGGAAACGGATTGTTAAAAGCCGGATACCATCCGGCTTTTGGAAGTGCGGATGAGAAAGTGGTCATGATTTGTCCTGTCAGAAAAAATTGCGATTATACCACAGGCCGCACTCGTGTTATCCAAACGTTAAAGGAGATTCAGAGGTCCGCACCGGAGGAAATTGCCCTGAATGTCATATGCGTAAGCGGTATCTACCGAAATGAGGAAGAACTGCAGAAAAGCTACCGGCAATGTATTACCATGATCGGACAGGCATTTTTCTGCAGTCAGTCCACGGTCCTGGAGACCACAGAGCAGCACAGGGGGGCAGTACAGGGGAGGGAAAAAGAAGATAAAGGGAGCAATGTCAACATATTGCTTCAGGCGTTGAAGAATGGACAGGAAAAAGTGATGATGGAGTTTTTTGATTCCTGGAAAAAGCAGCTTTTGCAACTTTTGGATAAACAGCTGTCCATAACCAAAATAAGGGAATTTCAGCGGGAGATCACTCTGCTTGCCTCTCATATGGAGATGGATACGGCCAATCTGTGGAGGCATTCAGTTGAAAACGGAAACTTTATCTCCCGATATCGGGTCCTGACGGAAGGTGCGGCTTCTGTCTGTATGTTTGCGCAAAAGTATGCCAACCCCGTAGACAGATGTGCACTTTATATTGAAGAACACTATTTTGAGCATGACCTGAGTCTGGAAAAAATTGCGGAGGCGGTACAGGTAAACAGCAGCTATTTAAGCCGAGCATTTAAGAAAAGATATCATGTGAATTTTTCCGAATATCTGAAGACAATTCGGATTGAGCATGCCAAAAGACTTCTGGAGACTTCTAACCGGAAGACCTATGAGGTTGCGGATCAGATCGGCTATGATGACGCTCACTATTTTAGCCAGATATTTAAAAAGAAAACAGGTATGTCACCTCTGGAATATCGTCAGAAATCTGCTGCAGGTCGAAAAATTACCACATAAATATAAAAAATATCACCATTTTTTAGATAATTTGTCTGATAAAATG
>CAYWRB010000386.1:0-3357 GCA_964460025.1 uncultured Hungatella sp. | reverse complement strand
CTGTCCGTCCGGATTCCGGCTTCTGCCTTCGGTTCTGCTTTCTTCATGCTTTCTGTCTGGCGGCCGGCCTCCGGGGCCGATTCGGATTTTGATTCTGTGTCCGCCGCAATGGTGTCTGCCTCGGCTTTTGTTTCTTCTTCGCTCCCAGCCTCCGATTGGGATTCTTCCTCTGCAGCCGGCCTGGTCTCTGCAGGCGTTTTCGTCTCTTCTGCCGTTTTGCCCTCCCCAGCCGGTTTCGTCTCTCCGACCGGTTTGCTCTCCCCAGCCGGTTTCGTCTCGCCGGCCGGTTTCGTCTCGCCGGCCGGTTTCGTCTCGCCATCTGTGCCCGTCCCTGACTTTGTCTCGTCTTTTTGGGAAGCCTCCTCAGTCTTCTGATCGGCGCTGTTCCCGGCAGAACCCTCCGTCTTTCCGGTCTGTGTATCCTTTCGTGAAGAAGAACCTGTCTCTTTCGAATCCAGCGCCTCCGAGAGAAATTCCAGGTCATTGTCCTCCATCTGGGAAATAGCCCTTTCCAGTGTCAACTGCATATCATACAGATCATCCAGTGTCAAAGCCCTGCCCTGCCCGCCGACAGAGGAAGAATTATAAAAGGGGTTGGCAACCGTTGCCTTAGCCACTTCGGGAAAGGAGGAACTTCCCTCAAACTGCACTCTCACGATGACCGTAACCTTGTCAATGGTCTCAAACTGCTGAATCTCCGCCCTGTCCTCATAGCCATGGCTGCTTTTCAAAAGTTCTATCTCCTTCTGACTGGTCCAGGTATGAATCTCGTCCGCATCGGTGGTGCTGTCTCCATAGTAGGCCTCTATCTTTACCGCACTGATATCCCTCATCTCCGAGTCCAACTGGATCCAATAGGAAAAGCCGTCTTTGTCCATGGATTCTATCTGGACCGAGCAGTCATAATCCAGGGTATTTACCCGGATCCGGTCCTTTTCCTCATAGAGTCCGTCTTCGTTGACATATCCCATGGAAATGATATATTCCGTATCCGGTTTTAAATCATAAAAGGTTACATCCGTATCCCCTGGCGCAGCGCTTAATGTCATCAGGTCCTCTACCTGAGGCAGCTTCGACAGTTCATCGATATCCTGTGACTCATCCCACGCAAAAAACTGCGCGGCTCCCAGATAATTGAAAGGGTCATACATATTGAACTTGGCTGTGGCGGAGGTTCTGGTGGTGTCCACACGCCGGATATACATAGATGTCACCATCTCCATCAGCTCATCCGAGATTCCAAAGCCTCCGGCTCCTCCGGTTCCTCCCATGCCTCCTGGGCCTCCGGCTCCTCCGGTCCCTCCGGCTCCTCCGGTTCCTCCCCGGCCTCCGGTTCCTCCTGATCCGCCGGTTCCTCCCGAGCCGCCTCGGCCGCCTGAACCGCCGACTCCGCCGTATCCGCCGTATCCGCCGATTCCTCCGATCCCACCGATTCCTCCGGTTCCGCCGATTCCTCCCCGGCCTCCGTCGCCGCCGTTACCTCCGCGGACAAAGATATCGTACACTTCTCCGCCGCTTCCGATATAGTTGCGCACCTGATCTAATTCCAGATAGTTTCCGGCAAAGTCCAGTGTCTGTTCTCCCAAATTCAGTTTTAAGCTTCCGCAGGTGATAACGGTCTCCCCAAGAACCTTTACATTCATCAGATGGTTCATGACCCGGGCGTTTCCTGCCTTATCCATAACAATGTATACGAACTTTTCCGTCTCCAGGCTTCCGTCATCGGATGTAATGGCATCTCCGCATATGACAAACTTTCCGTCGGACAGCTTGATAAAACTGGTATGGTTTAAATTCTCGGTTCCATAGTACCGTTTCAGGGTTGTGACTGTCCCGTCTTCCTCCAAAAGATAACCGCCGCCATAGATTTCCACCTGGTTGGCGGAGGGAGAATACCCAACGGTCTTCTCTCCCAGGAAACAGGTGCTCTCTCCGCTTTCCAGAATGTATTCACTGTTCCAGCTTTTCTTTACATAACCGTCTCTGTCAAGTTCCAGATCCGTGTAGGTATTGTCAAAGATGAAGGTGCCGGTGCTGATGGGATACTGCTCCTCCTGAGATGCGATTACCTTCACTGCGCTTCCTGCCACCAGCCCCGTGGACAGAAGTGTTACAAAACCAAATGCGCCGATAGAGCGTCTGGCTATGCCATTTAATTTTCTCATAATTCTCTCCTTTCCCCGTTTCCGGCTATCAGTAGGTAAAGGCAAAGCTTTCATCGATTGACTGATAATCCGTCACGCCGTCGGAAAAACGAACCGTCAGAATCAAATCGTCTCCCTCCTTCGCCCCTACCTCATCCAAAAGATCCGCCAGCATGATCCGCATCTCCGCCCTGTTTCCCGTCTGTGTAAAGCTCGCCGAGCGGATATCCGACCTGCTCTGATAGCTGCTTAAGTTTGTAAGGCTGATGCTGATGCGGTTGATCAGGGACAAGTTTAAGCCGTTGATGGAGCGGATGACCACAGCCTCTGATTTTGTGTCAAAACTCCTGATTACCGTGCCCAGCTGGGGCGTGGCAAGATCGGACAAAAGCAGCTGCTGCCTCAGCGCAGGGGCATTATCCGAATCATACAATATATCGTTTCCTGCACCGGAGGAGATTCTGGTATTCTGTCCCAGTATCTGAACCCGATACTGAATTCCCTGAGTAACGGTGTAGGTAATCTTGTATACCTGGCCTTTGGAAAGCATCCCGTTGGCTGACAGTATCGGTTCGATTTCATAGCCAACCCCGGCGTTCATCTCAGTTGTGCCCTTCATAAGCTTTAAAATGTAAGAACCATTTTCTACCGCATTCCCGTTATTCGGCCATGCCCTAAGATAAAAGCCGTCATCATGTACGGTCACCGTAAGGGTTGCTGTCGTGTCGCTTCCTGTCTTTGTGTAGGACACCATCACATTGTAGGAAGGATCCACCCTTGGCGGAACCGTGAACTCTGCTTCCGGAGGTGTTGTGCTGGTTGTTGCTGCGCTGTCGCTTCCGGTGCGGTATCTTAAGGATTTCCCATTAAGCGCACATGCCTTTATTTTGAATTTATACTTTTCTTCCGGCCTAAATCGATTTAAATCAGCCTGATCCGAAAAAATAAATGATAATGTTTTTGAAGTGTCCGTGTAAGAGAACTCTGTCCCTTGTTCGGAAAGGTATACATTATACTTTGCTTCTTTCCACCCATTGTCATAATACCAATAAGATCTCTCTTCTTTTTTTGTATATCCATAAACTCTCATCAAATCGTCCATACCAAATTCTGGATTGTCACTGGCATTGGTAATCTCATATTCCAGATAATATCCCCGTCTTTTATCTAAGGTATATCCTGTGTTCACCCTTTTCGCTTCGTAATCTGTCTG
>CAYWRB010000385.1:0-3372 GCA_964460025.1 uncultured Hungatella sp. | reverse complement strand
CAAGGCTCTCCCATCTCCGACGGTTATCGTAGTATTTCTGATGGCGATTACCACATTGTATCAGCAGTAGAGGGAAACCGTTTTAATCCGGGCCGGTGGTGTCTGACTATAGGGGGTCTTCCAAGTGTAAAGAACACACCGGGGGCTAATGCGGAACTTTGGCCTGTTTTTGGACAGGAAGAACATGTATTTACAGTCACTTGGCTTGGAAATGGATATTATAAAATTAAGCTGAAAGGTTCGACCCAAGCTTTAGATGTAGCTGATGCAAGTCTTAGCCGAGGGACAAATGTTCAGCAATATAACGATCATGGCGGGGATCCACAGCAATGGGTTATAAAACAGACGGATGACGGAAGCGGATATACTATTCAAGCGAAGTGCAACGGTTGGTATCTGGATGTAGAGGATGGAAAAACAGAGGACGGAACCAACATCCGTTTGTGGGAAGGAAACGGCAGTAATGCACAAAAGTGGCTTTTTGTCCCATGGGGAGGTTCTTTGAACCAAGAACTCTTGGACGGAGAATACCAAATTGTCTCAAAACTGGATAATAATAAGGCTCTCAATGCAGAAGGAAATGGAATTTCGAATGGAACTAATATTATATTATGGCCCTGCGTAGGTGATGAAAGGCATACTTTTAATGTCAGATGGCTGGGAGGCGGCTGCTATGAAATTATAAACAAGAATTCCAATCTTGCATTGGATGTTGATGGCGGCTGGTGTAAAGGAGGAGCCAATGTCCAACTGTATGAGCGGCTTAATGAAAATAATAAGAAATGGATCATCAGATCCTGCGGCAACGGATATTTTAATATCATTTCCAAATGTAATGGTTTATATCTTGATTTAACAGATGCCAAGACGGATAATGGAACAAATGTCCAGATGTGCGTAGGATGGGGATACACGGGTGCAGATTGTCAGCAGTGGAAATTTATCCCATGGAACACAAAGCCAGTGATTCAGACCTTGCCTTCTGCATCAGAGATAACCTATGGGCAAACCCTGGCAGACAGTATTTTAAGTGGCGGCAAGGCAAACACCGGGGGAACATTTACCTGGAAAGACAGCAGCCTGCGTCCCACCTGCTCAGACAGTGAGAAGACCAGATATACGGTGGTATTCACACCGTCGAATACAGCCTCTTGGGAAGCAGTAGAGACAGATATCACAATCAAGGTCAATCCCGCGCAAAAGCCACCGAATATGCCTGATTCCGTGATTAATGCGTCACAGGATAAACAAACCGTATCGGATGTGGGACTTCCATCCGGTTGGGCATGGCTGGAAAGCGACAAAGGCCTAACCCTGAAAAGCAATATATCGGTGACGGCGAATGCCATCTACATAGGCGGGGACAAAGGTAATTATGTAAATGAGCAGGTAGTGGTTTCCATCAGGAAACCGAATTGCCTCCATCCCAAGGACAAGCAGGAAAAAAGAAATGTGCTGGCAGCTTCCTGTGAAAAAGAAGGGTACACTGGGGATATCTACTGTACGGAATGCGGAAACGTAATAGAAAATGGACAAGCCGTTGCTGCATTGGGTCATGAATATCGTATGGAACTGATTAAGGAACCTACAAAGGATGAGGAAGGTGAGAGGGTTTATATTTGTATCCGCTGTAAAGATACCTATAAAGAAGCAGTTCTCCCGGGAAGAGTTTGCCAAGTTACTGTAGTGTGTACCGAAGGGGGAAACGTCACCGGCTCAGGTTCCTATTCAGAAGGGGAAACGGCCACAGTTACGGCAATACCGGCCACTGGTTACCGGTTTGTCAAATGGGTGGAATATGAAACAGAGAGTGCGGCTTTTGCAGCCACGGAACATTTTAACATTCCTGGGGGAACAGATACGGCCAGACCACCGGCCTTAGAATGGGAAGACCAGGAGGCTGTTTCCAAGGCGACCCCGAACAATGCCCAGAGGCCGCCAAAAACGGCGGAGGAAGAAGAGGACAATATACCCTGGATAAAAGCAACTCCAAACAATGCGGACAAAACTTCCGCAAAAGAAAACATAGTAGTTGCGATTACGCGGAAAAGTATCCGCAGCTTTATGAGCCTGAATGCAGAAGAAACCGTAGTCAGCACGGATCCACAATATACATTCACTGTGACAGGAGACCGGTCTTTGAAAGCTGTGTTTGAAAAAGAGGAGGTTCTGCCTATTGAGGAATATACAATTAGGTTCCAGGCAAATGGAGGAACTGTCGCCGTAGGGTTCGGTATTACTGAAAAAGGCAGACTGCCAGGCTTGCCAACTCCAACCCGCAGCGGATATTCCTTTACAGGTTGGTTTACCGAAGCAGAGGGCGGTTATCCGGTTACTTCGGATACGGTGTTTATAACGGATCAGGTCATTTATGCACAATGGAATAAAATTGATGACAGTGCCGATATAGGCGGTAGTACCAGTAGTGGAGGGGATTCCGGCAACCAGGGAGATTCTGGCAACGGAGGAGATTCCGGCAGCCAGGGAGATTCCGGCAGCGGAGGAAATTCCGGCAGCCAGGGAGATTCCGGAAACGGAGGAAATTCCGGTAGCCAGGGAGATTCTGACAGCGGAGGAGATTCCGGTAACGGAGGAAACTTTGACAGCGGCAGCAGTTCTGGCAGTGGGGACAGCTCCGGTAGCAGCAGCTCTGGCGGCGGAAGGAGCAAAAGTTCTGCTGATAAAAACGGAATAACAGGCAGCACACTTCCTTCTTACGTAGTTGTTGGAACTTGGATTGCTTCCAATGGGCAGTGGCAGTTCATAGATGGTACAGGACAGCAGTATAAAGGAAAATGGGCTGCGGTAGATAATCCCTATGCCAATATGGCTGCAGGCCAGTCTGCATTTGATTGGTTCTACTTTGATGAAGCAGGCAATATGGTGACAGGCTGGTTCCGGGATGTAGATGGAAATCTTTATTATTTGAATCCGGTTTGCGATGGTACCCAAGGAAGGATGATGACCGGATGGACATGGATTTCAGATGAGACAGGGGTCAGCAGATGTTACTATCTGAATCCTGAATCCGATGGTTTCCGGGGCAGGATGGTAACGAATACGATAGTGGACGGCTACACGGTCAATGCTGATGGATATTGGGTAGTCAATGGAGTAATACAGATAAAATAACCAGACATTATTGAGAACCTTATGCCAATAGATTTTCGTGGAATAACAGGTATACCCCATTATTTCACGGTTCTACTGGCATAGGGTTCATTTTCTCTTGAATGATGTTACACGAACTTTACACATCGGATCGGTTCGAATTTCCGGAAGCATAAATTTAAAGCCCATACCTTTCTCAGACTCTGCAGATATTGTACCAGAGTCTGGGATATGAAAACAGTACGTATTTTTCCAAGGTGT
>CAYWRB010000384.1:0-3375 GCA_964460025.1 uncultured Hungatella sp. | reverse complement strand
GACCAGTACATTTACATGTGGGTGCAAGTGATTTCTATATGGATTTACTTTTTTACCATGTCCGTCTTCATTGCTATGTTGTCGTGGAACTGAAAACGGAAAAATTCAAGCCGGAATTTGCAGGTAAATTAAATTTTTATGTCACAGCTGTCAATAAACAAATGAAAACGGAACATGACAATCCAACAATCGGTATACTTATTTGCAAGGATAAGGATGATGTTGTCGCTGAGTATGCACTTGATGATATTTCACAGCCAATCGGAATTGCAGAATATGAATTGACAAAAGTACTTCGTGATGAATTTAAGAGCAGTTTGCCAACAGTGGAAGAGATAGAGAGCGAGCTGTCTGAATAAATGGGGTTGTAAAAAAAGTCCTGTGAAAAAAAGAATGCTTCCAGATATTATATCTGAAAGCGTTCTTTTTTCACAGCCTCTTAAAATAGTTTGAATACTAACAATAGCTCTTGTCTTCAATATAAATAAATTCAAATTCTCCATACCCTTCTGAAACCCTATTGTCGCGGTTGCAGGCCCACAAGCACAGTTTCGCTCCGGTCCAGGTAGCACGTTCCAGTGCTATCGGCTCCCCGATGAGCTGATAGCGGATTCCGTCACAAGACCAGGAGAACTGATATGTTTTCTCTTTACGCAGCTCCATTCTCAAATATACGGTTTCCCCGTCATAAGGGCAGAATGCAGCCATCTTTTCCTCTGCTTCCCCCTCAAATTCTTTGCCGGAAACTTTACCTGTATACAACGCCAATCCCTGACCCTCTTCCGTTTTTTTCAGACCCAGGTAGGCATAGGTATGTCCCACCATGCCAAGAGACGCCATATCCCCTGTCTCCCTATCCTCCAGATGCACCTTCGTCACTGCCGTCAGAGCCGGATGCTGAGGAATCTGAGTCATTACATTGGGTGCATACCACAAAAGATTCTCCCGGGTATCATTATGCAGACAGTTTAAACGAATGCCGTCATGTCCCTTTAAAGAATAAAATTTCTCCTGAGGGTTGGCCTGCCACTGCCACTGCAGCCCCAGCTTCTCCCCGGCAAATGTATCCGACTGGGCAATCTCATAAACCGGCTGATTTTCTACCGGCATATCCCACTCTGCCACAGGCTCCCCGATTCCGTCTCCGTCTAAATCCGAACCGATAAAAGGCCAGTCATTCATAAAACACATAGGCTGCAGATGAATGATTCTCCCTAACTCAATGACATCCTGAAAATGAATAAACCAATGCTTACCGTCAGGCGTATCCACCCAGCCGCCCTGGTGAGGGCCGTTTATTTCGGTACATCCCTGATGCATCACGATTTTATACTCATAAGGACCTTCCACATGACGGGACCTGAGAGCCGACTGCCAGCCGGTAGCCACGCCGCCGGAGGGCATGAGAATATAATAGTATCCGTTATATTTGTACATCTTAGGACCCTCGGTAGTAGGGGCAATCTGTTTGCCGTCAAAAATCACCTTGGGTTCACCAATCAATTGATTGCACAGAGGGTCCATCTCCGCCAAAACCAGACGATTTTTCATACCGCAGCGGCTGTTGGCATAGGCAAACACCATATAGGCTCTGCCGTCCTCATCCCAAAACGGACAAGAATCAATCCACCCTTTCGAGCTGCAGAGCATATTCAGTTCAAACTGGCCGTAGGGGTCAGAAGAGCGCGCCACTAAAATCCCCTCATCCACCAGAGGAACAAACACGTAAAACATTCCGTCATGGTACCGGATAGAAGGCGCCCAGGTACCGGAGCCGTGGGAAGGCCGGTTATACTTTTCAAACGGAAGTGCAGAAACACAATGATTAATTATCTCCCAGTGTACCAAATCCTTGGAGTGCAGAAGCGGAATTCCAGGCAGATAAGTGAAAGAAGACGCTACCATGTAATAATCTTCTCCAACCCGTATCACATCCGGGTCAGAATAATCTGCGTACAAAATAGGGTTCCGATACATAAAATTCCTCCTAATATAATAAACGTATATTCTTAATAATTTTCATTGTATCATGGAAATTATTAACCGTAAAGAAGAACCGCTCCGCAGTTCTGCATAAAAACTTATTCCCATAATCTCAAATTTATTGTATGATAAAAAAAACGAAACCGGAAAGGAAATCCTATGGACTACCAGGTAAGCTTAACGGAAATGCTGGACGCCAGAGAGCGCCGCACCCAAAGGCAGCAGAAACTGCTTGCAGAGTATCAGATGACCATAATCAGCTTTACCATGAACATTGCAGGGCCTGTGAAAAACAGCAGGCTTATTCGAGACGGTTTTGAACTGGGAAAACGGGAGTTAAAGCGGCAGTTGGATTTTCAGAATGTTCCTTTCGTCTACGGTGAAGAAATCCATGAGCCCACCGGCAATGAAGCCTTCTTTCTCGTAGATGCGGACCCTCTTGTCATCAAGAAAATCACCTGCTCCATTGAAGATAATTGGGAGATTGGAAGACTGTTTGATATGGATGTGCTAAAACCTTCCGGAGAAAAAACCGACCGCACCGAACTGGGACTTTCCCCCCGCCGCTGCCTTATCTGCAGTGCGCCGGCAAAAGAATGTGCCAGAAGCCGCGCCCATACCGTAGAACAATTACAGGCCAAAACCACCGAAATCTTATCCGAAGTCATAGAAGACGATGATTCCTGTCAAGCCGCAAGACTGGCATCCAGAGCCCTTCTCTATGAGGTGTGCACCACGCCAAAGCCAGGGCTTGTAGACCGCATGGACAATGGAAGCCACAAAGATATGGATATTTTTACCTTTATGGACAGTGCCAGCACACTATGGCCTTATTTTGAGACATGTACACGGATTGGAAGGCAGACCTGTGATTTACCGGCTCCGTCTACCTTTCAAAAACTGCGTTCTCACGGAAAAAAAGCAGAAATGGACATGTTTTCAGCTACCAAAGGAGTTAATACCCACAAAGGCGCCATCTTTACCATAGGTATCCTCTGCGCCGCCCTGGGACGCCTGTCAAGGCAGCAGTGGACAGATTCCGACGCTGTTCTGAAAGAATGCGCTGCCATGACAAAAGGCCTGACCGCCTCTGATTTTGCAGGACTTACGGAAAAAACTGCCGTTACCGCAGGACAGAAATTATACCTGCAGTACAAAATCACCGGCATCCGCGGCCAGATGGAAGAAGGGCTGCCCGCAGTACGTAAGGTGGGTCTGCCTCACTTAAAAGCCGGGCTGAAAAAAGGATTAACCATCAATGACGCAGGCTGCGGAACCCTTCTGGCTCTCATGGCTGCCGCAACCGATACCAATATCATAGCAAGAAGCAGCCTTTCCACCCAGCAGGAAATCGCTGTAAGGTTAAAAGAACTTCTTAATGAAAATCCTTTC
>CAYWRB010000383.1:3255-3389 GCA_964460025.1 uncultured Hungatella sp. | reverse complement strand
TGCCTTTGCTGGCAGGCGGTCTTTGCGGCTGGTTCGTCGCCTTCGTATTGCTGCGCCGCCGGATGGAGAAGCTGGACAGTTTTCTGATGTGCTGAAACATATGAAAGAATGATTCTTTTGGGCCTTGCTTGTTA
>CAYWRB010000383.1:0-3245 GCA_964460025.1 uncultured Hungatella sp. | reverse complement strand
TGATGAGGAGCAGGGTTATCCGGAAGGCGGAATTGCACCAGGGACAAAATGGGAAGACGTACCGGATGATTTTGAATGTCCTCTTTGCTCCGTAGGAAAGGATCAATTTTCAGAGGCATAAAGAATATGGATGAGACGGGCAGGCCGGTAAGGCCTGCCTGTTTTTAAAACCGGAGGAAGGGACGGTTTTCCATATGAGAGCCGCAAGAGGAAACGTTAGAAATTCAGTGGGACCAGGGAAAAGATTCTTAAATTGTATCAGCAATTAGAATAACAAAAAGATTCTGTAATAAACACAGGAACCATGGGCAGGATAAAGAAGAGAGCAAATGGTTTATAAATAAGTCACAAGCGTTTAATAAAAGTTTTATTACAGATTTTCCCATTATGTGATAAAATGAAGTTGATATTACATAAGCAGTAAATTTCCATGTATGGGAAAGGAGCAGATGAGATGAATGAAGTAAGGCCACCTAAAAAACCATTGATGTATTATTATTGTCTTGTGATGTGTGTCTTGATGGTGATTAATTTTCTGGCCATGCCCTGGTTTGCCAAGAGGCAAATTCTGGAAGTGGACTATGGCACATTTATGGAGATGACGGAGAACAAGGAAATCGGCAGAGTGGAGATTCAGAGCACTCAGATATTGTTTACGGATAAGGAGGACAGGCAGATTTATAAAACCGGTCTGATGAATGATCCGGAATTGATTTACCGGCTTAAGGACTCCGGAGCCATATTTTCCAGCGAGATTGTGGAACAGATGTCCCCGTTTTTCAGTATTCTGGTCAGCTGGGTTCTTCCGATATTGATTTTCATTGGGCTGGGGCAGCTGTTTGCAAAGAAGTTTATGGACAAGGCAGGAGGTCCCAATTCCATGATGTTTGGTATGGGGAAATCCAACGCCAAAGTCTATGTGAAGTCTTCGGAGGGAATCAAGTTTCATGATGTGGCCGGTGAGGATGAGGCCAAGGAGAATCTGGCTGAGATTGTGGATTATCTCCATACTCCGGAAAAGTACAGGGAGATCGGTGCATCCATGCCGAAAGGAATCCTGCTGGTAGGCCCTCCCGGAACCGGGAAAACGATGCTTGCAAAGGCTGTTGCAGGTGAGGCCAATGTTCCTTTCTTTTCCATGTCCGGTTCCGAATTTGTAGAGATGTTCGTAGGTATGGGAGCCTCCAAGGTTCGGGATCTGTTTAAGCAGGCCAAAGAGAAGGCGCCCTGTATCGTGTTTATCGACGAGATTGATGCCATCGGAAAAAAGAGGGATGGAGGTCATGTAGGCGGCAATGATGAGAGAGAACAGACCTTGAATCAGCTGCTTACGGAGATGGACGGCTTTGAGGGCAACACAGGGGTGATTATTCTGGCAGCCACCAACCGGCCGGAGTCTCTGGACCCGGCCCTGACCAGACCGGGGCGTTTCGACCGCCGTGTGCCGGTGGAGCTTCCGGATTTAAAGGGAAGGGAAGAGATTTTGAAAGTTCATGCCAAGAAGATCCGGGTAGCTGATGTGGTGGATTTTGGTCAGATTGCCCGTATGGCCTCCGGCGCGTCCGGTGCGGAGTTAGCCAATATTGTGAATGAGGCGGCTTTGCGGGCAGTCAGAGACGGAAGAAAGTTTGTAACCCAGTCAGATATGGAAGAAAGTATTGAGGTTGTCATCGCAGGTTACCAGAAGAAGAATGCAATATTGACGGACAAGGAAAAATGGACGGTGGCTTACCATGAAATCGGTCACGCGCTGGTGGCAGCCAGACAGAACCATTCGGCTCCGGTGCAGAAGATTACCATCATCCCCCGTACGTCAGGGGCTCTGGGCTACACCATGCAGGTGGAGGAAGGAAACCATTACCTGATGACGAAGGAGGAAATCGAGAACAAGATTGCAACCTATACCGGCGGCAGAGCTGCGGAGGAAGTGGTCTTTGGGACGATTTCTACAGGGGCGTCCAATGATATCGAGCAGGCTACCAAGCTGGCGAGAGCCATGATTACCCGTTATGGCATGAGCCAGGATTTTGATATGGTGGCTCTGGAAACCATAAACAATCAGTATCTGGGCGGAGATACTTCTTTGGCCTGTTCTCCGAAGACTCAGGCGGAGATTGATTCTCAGGTGGTTGAGCTGGTTCGGAATCAGCACAGAAAGGCCACGGAGATTTTAACGGAGAACCGGGAGAAGCTGGATAAACTGGCGAAGTACCTGTATGAAAAAGAGACCATTACCGGGGATGAGTTTATGGCGATTTTGGATGAAAATGAAAAGAAGCCTGATATAAAAATCTGATATGAGAAGTCTGACATAAGATGCTTTGAGAGAGAAGGGGAGGAAGCCGGAACATGGTGAATGTAAATATCCCCTGTTTCCGTCTTGCTGATATCTGCAGGTCTGGCCAGTGCTTTCGCATGTATGAGAAAAGCGAAGGCCGGTTTTATGTCATTGCAGGAAAACGGCGGCTGGAGATGGAGCAACGGGAGGACATCTGCACCTTTTTCTGTGAGGAATGGGAATTTCAGAATTTCTGGAAAGACTATTTTGATTTGGAATGCAATTATAAAGAATATATAGGGAAGATTAATCCCAGAGACACATATCTTGTAAAGGCAGCGGATTTCGGCCAGGGGATTCGGATTCTCAGGCAGGATTTGTGGGAGATGATAGTCTCGTTTCTGATTTCCCAACAGAACAATATGGTGCGGATTCGCCGCTGCATTGAAGCGGTCTGCCAGACCTTCGGAGAAGAGAGAAAGGATGGGAACGGACAGATCTATTATGGATTTCCCGCCCCTGAGTTTCTGGCTGATTTGGATGAAGACGCCCTGATGGCCTGCAATCTGGGCTACCGCAGCAAATATGTGGTTCAGGCTGCCAGGGCTGTGGTTTCCGGCAGGATTGACTTGGAAGAAGTAAAAAAGATGCCCTATAGGAAGGCAAGGGAGGAACTTTTAAAGCTTTTCGGAGTTGGGGAGAAGGTAGCAGACTGTATCTGCCTGTTTGCTCTTCATCATCTGGATGCCTTTCCGGTGGACACCCATATCAATCAGGCTTTAGGGAAGCATTATAAAAGGGGGTTTCCCAACAGGCGGTATCAGGGAATCCGGGGAGTGATGCAGCAGTATATATTTTACTATGAGCTGGCGCGCCCTTTCGGCAAAGAGAAGACAGACAAAACCGTCTGGTGAACTGGTATTTAAGAGAGATTGTTGTGCACAAGGCACGGAGGTAAAGAGGGGGA
>CAYWRB010000382.1:0-3412 GCA_964460025.1 uncultured Hungatella sp. | reverse complement strand
CTGTACTGCTCATATCTTCCGCATGTCTACAATTAGCACAGGTACTTTCATATCTTCCACATGCATTACATCCATATCCTGCACAATGTGTCGAGTAATCATCTATACATCTCCCCATATACTTTATCTCCCCATCCCTGTATAATCCGTTATAAACCTTTTATAATCCTGTGCCGCTCCGCAGCATGGACTATACTCATAGATCGGCTTTCTCATAAAAGAGTTTTCGGAAACTTTTTTCGAGTACCGGACTACTCCCAGGACATCATACTTACTTTCCTGCTTTAACCATTCCAAGCCTGCGGTTTCCCCGTCTGTCCCCTGAAATACAGTTACCAATATTCCTTGAATAAACAGATTGTCATTAAATGCTTTTGCCTCTTCTATTTGCTCTGCTACAATGTCCAGCCCTTCAAGTGCATCTTCATCAATTTTTACCGGTATAATAACTTCATCCGAAACTGCCAAGGCATTTATCACGTTTAGCCCTACATCCGGTGGATTGTCTATAATGCAATAATCGTAACATCCGTTTACCGCCGGCAAATCCATAAGCTTTTTATATCTCCATATCTGGTTTTCTCCATCCTCTTTTGTTAGGTTCCACGTTGCTCCGAATAAGGACATGTTGGAGGAAATAATATCTATCCTATCATAGTCCGTTGCCTGGATTAACTCGTTGCATCCATAATCCGTCATTCGGATTAACTTGTTGCATCCTCCTATAAACTCCCCATGGCATTCCCAGTTCCCGGAGAGAAGTTTTGTCACAGGCGCTATTTGCTCCGCATTATATCTCCCGTACGCTTTGCTTAAATTCCCCTGTTTGTCATTGTCCAACAAAAGCACATGGTATCCTCTCCGATATAGTTCGTACGCCATATTAACCGCTGTAAAGGTCTTTGCTACTCCTCCTTTTAAGTTTAGCAAACTTATGACTCTCATTCTTCTTTCCATATCTTCCCTGCCTCCCCTAACTCCTCTGTATGTAAGAGATATTTTTCTATTAATTCCGCTGCTGCCTGCCATCCATAACATACTGCTGTAAAATATCCCTGTCCTTTAAGGAATCTCAGCCAGCGTTTTTGATTGTCTGTTGTGGTATTTTTCCCTGCCTTGAGTTCCATGTATAGCCCATGATATCTTCCCCTTGCTGCTGGAAGCACTATATCCGGCACACCTGCTTTTACCCCCTGCCTTTTAAGTGCTATAGCAGTATTTTTATCTCTCTTTCCGCCATTAGGAACATGATGCATATATTCAAGTTCCGGCATGCGTCCCAATTGATAAGCTGCCCAGCTGAATAAGGCTTCCTGGTGGCCGCTTTCATCATCCAATTTAAAGTTTCTCATTGTTCTCGCCTCTCCTTCCTGTGCAATATCCTTTTATTGATTTCCCCATTGCTCTGCCATAGCCTTTGCAATGCCTGGAAATGTTTTTGATCTGATTTTCTTATCCCTTTCTTTTCTTCCTTGGAAGAGTCTGTAATTTCCATGCACATCCTTACAGCCTCCATTTACATATGGCTCATAATCCATTATTATTTCAGTTGCAAATAATGGTGGCAGCCCTTTTAACCACAAGCATGTCCTCTTGCTGTATGGATGCCCAAAATCATACGGTTGTATTGCCTGGTCATACGTCGGCAACCCTACTATTCCCATCGGTGTGGGATTTTCAATGGCAATCCTCGGACATTCTGCATTATAGAACATCATAAAAAATGATTTTGCTTCCATTGCTTTTTTATAACGTTCCCATACAATCTTCCCTTTTACCCTCATCCTTACTGCCCCTGCTTTTGTCATATATGTACACGGCGGAAACGCTATAATCATATCCCAGCTGCCGTCAATCCTGTGTACCGTACCGTCCGCCGTCCGGAATTCACAGTTTCCGTTCAAGAAAGGCAGTACATCATTTTGGATATGCCATTCTTTATGCCCTCCGCTACATGGTTCAATATCACATGAATATGCTTCATGCCCTAATCTCCGAAATTCCACACAGACACTCTGGCTTTCCTCGCAGGCCACCAATACTCTCATTTATGTTTTTCACTCCCCTCTTATCTTGATTAATGTATATCTAAAATACCCATATCCATAATACTCCGGACTATGTATTCCCTTACTAACACTGTCCTTGTCTATGTAATATCCCTTTATAGCCCTTGGTTCTGCTTGAAACCACTGCCTGTCTGATATTATCCTTATTTCCGGTTCAGGCCTTACCAGGTTCTTGCTGCAATTCCAGCGCTTTCCCTGAAGCGCTCCATCCTCCTCTTTCCTGTACTTATCCGTATACTTAATCAGATAACTAGCCAGGTCTTTATAGTTTCCGCTATCATCCAGAGGAAACACCTTTATCCTGTTATGTCCCTCATAAGCTTTATACCAACATTCCTGTAATATCTTGGTATCTATCTTGTTTATCACCAGGTGGTGGTGTCTCGCCCCTTTTTCCCCAATCTCCATCACATGGATATATTTAAACTCCACACCAGCTTTTTTACACTCTTTACGGCACTCTCGGAGGAATATATCTATATCCTTGCGCATCTGCTCTTTAGACCTTGGCTCTTTGCCCTTTACCCTTACATAGTCCAGCACCATATGATAATCACCATAGCCATAGTTAGCATTTATCAATATCCTAAGTTTTCTTTCTGCTGCCCTGGTGTTTACTTTCTGCTGCTGTTCGGTTGTGGCTTTTACCTTGTCCCCTCTTTTTATCCCTGGCTTTTTATATCTGCTGGTGTAATATCTCTCTACCTCTATCGTCTTTCCAGCCCTTGTTATCCGCTCTATGTATGGCATACTCTATCCCCCTTATTTGTCGTAAGGTTAATACTTTTATCAAGTGGTAAAACGGGCTTTGGGCCCGTGCGGTTTCTTGACTTTCTGCCATACATTGCTATAATAAACATAGGATTTAAAAAGCTGTACAGCTTAGCCCCCTATGGTATTCCCGTACCTTAGAGGGCTTTTTATCAAGTTTAGATCACTCTTAATTTTGACATAGGCACAATCGGACAACTGTCCGGCTTTCCGTCTTTGTCGTAACGTCTGCATGGTTCTCCCGTAATCCTGCAATTCAATCCAAAGTATTCACAGTCCCTGCAGTTTTTCGGCATGGCCGTCAATATTACTGCGTTATACCGGTTCCAATTTCTATCTGCCTCAATTACCTCTATACCGAATCTTTCTGCATCCAGTATTTCTTTTTTCATCCCTCCGGTGATTCCAAATCTCGTTCCAACGATAACCATATCACAGGCCTTTAAGAGTTCCATTCCTGCAGCTATCCCTGCCTCCCTTTCTTGTGGCTTGTCCTCGTTTAAACACTGTGTCATATAAAGATGTGGCGTAATGGGCGCTAAACCTGCCTCTATCGCCTGTCTGGTAAGCAT
>CAYWRB010000381.1:320-3416 GCA_964460025.1 uncultured Hungatella sp. | reverse complement strand
CAGGTAAATTTTGTAAGGGATTTCTTGTCTCATCGTGATCTTCCTTTCTACTGTTTTTTCCAATAATTGACAAAGAGTCCGGCTTGCCGGACTCTCGCGCCGGAGCGCGTCTGCGTCAGCAGACACTTTCCTTAGGCGCGAAGTGCGCATCCCCCGGAGGACTTTGCTTTATAGGATGCATTTCCTATAAAGCAAAAAACTTCTATCCTAGTAGATTACTCTAATAGGACAGAAGTTTATCTCCTGCGGTGCCACCTATATTCATTCCTTGAGGAATGCTCTCATTACCATGTACTATCATACACAGTCTGCTGTAACGTGCAGCCACGTCTCACCTACTCCTCATGTCTGAACATTCTGTTTCAGTTTGCCCTCACGGGTCCATTCCCTTATCTTCCCATCACTGCAATTCCACCATCTGCAGCTCTCTGTGCATGTTCCAATCAGGTACTCGTCCCGGTCAATGGTTTGTAATTAATTGAGTTGTAAGTAGAATAAACCTATTTTTCTAAAATGTCAAGAGGATATTGCTCCGCTTTCCGATAAAATGTGGGGAGAGACATTCTGCACATCTGGGCTGCCTGGACTCCGTTGATCTCCTGGTGAAGCCAGCGGCGGTACACTCGTCCGAAATTTTCCGGCAAAGGTTTGGGTGGTCTCCCAAATTTCACCCCTCTCTGTTTTGCCGCCTCAATTCCTTCCTTCTGCCTCTGGCGGATATTTCCCCTCTCATTTTCCGCCACAAAAGACAGTACCTGCAGTACGATGTCGCTTAAGAAGGTCCCCATCAAATCCTTTCCTCTTCTGGTATCCAAAAGAGGCATGTCCAGAACCACGATGTCGATCTTCTTGTCCTTTGTGAGAATTCTCCACTGTTCCAATATCTCCTCATAGTTTCTTCCCAAGCGGTCAATGCTTTTTATATAAAGCAAATCCCCCTCCTCCAATTTTTTCAGCATAAGCTGATACCTGGGACGTTCAAAATCTTTACCGGACTGCTTATCCATGTAGATGTTCTCCTTTAACACCTTTTTCTGGTCTAACGCAATCATCTGTCTGTCCTCATTCTGTTCCCTGGTACTGACACGCACGTATCCGTATGTCTTTCCCATTTTTTCCTCCTTTGTACATAAAACAAAAATATTACCTTTGAATTGTACAATAAGAGGGAAGCTTTCAACAGGTTATCTTAAGCAGCTGGGCACTGCCATGAAGCTTTATGGATTCCGAGTCTGCCGGAACAAAAATACAGTCGCCTTTAAAAAAATGGAGGATCTCTCCGTCTTCCTGGGACAGCACGCCGCATCCGCCGATGCACAGCAGTACCTGAAAGGAGTTGCTGTCTGTTTTAAACTCAGCCAATTCTCTGCAGGTTTCCGTATGGATCAGCATGCGTTCCACCTGAAAATATTGACATCTGTAAAGGAATTCCGTAGCGCAGCCAGGTCGATATTTTAAGATGCGCAGCGGCTGTCTGGGCCTTGGGCTTCCCTTTGTGTTTACTACCTCCAAAGCTTTTTCCAAGTGCAGCTTCCTTGTCTTTCCGTCTTTGTCCCTGCGGTTGTAATCATACATGCGGTACGTCAAATTGGAATTCTCCTGTATCTCCGCAATCAGGACTCCTGCCCCGATGGCGTGGACGGTTCCGGGTTCTATAAAAAACAGATCATCTTTGTGAACAGGGATTTTCTGAAGATACTTTTCGATCGTACCTTGATACAAGGCATCCCTCAGGGTGTCTGTGGAGATATCATGATGAAATCCGTAGATCAAATGGGCATTCTTAGCCGCATCCAGAACATACCACATTTCCGTCTTGCCCTGCTGTCCCTGCTCATGTTGAAATGCATACCCATCATCCGGGTGGACCTGAATCGATAAATCTTCTTTCGCATCAATAAACTTGATTAAGATGGGAAGTTCTCCCGGAGGTTTGGGATGGGTTCCCACAAATTCAGGGTGTTCCTTCAAAACATCTGCCAGAAGCCTGCCTGCATACTCACCGTTTGCGATGGCACTGGGCCCGTCAGGGTGAGTGGAGCATTCCCATGTTTCCGCAAGAGGAGACATGGGAATGCCCTTGGAAAAATAGTCATTTAAGCGGTTTCCTCCCCATAAATAATCTTTTCCTACAGGCTTTAATAAAAATGGCTTAGATTTCCAGTTCATATTTCTTTTTGTCATAAACACTGATCTCCCTGCCAAGCTGTACCTCAATCACCTGAAGTTCTGTGTCCGCAAGAATGGTGTGCCTGCACCCGGCCGCCATAGTCACCACATCCCCGGCTTTTACCGGCTGCTCCATTCCATCTACAATGGTTCTTCCCTGTCCGGAGATCACGGTCCACACCTCGTCCCGGTTCTGATGGCTGTGATAATTCATTTTATGCCCGGGGTTCAGGGTGACCTTGATGGTCATACTTTCTTTTTCGATATCCAGAACACGAAAGCTTCCCCATGATTTTTCAGCAAACATGACTCTCTGGTCAATGGTGTCCACCAATGGTTTAATATAGCTGGACTGTTCTTTGTCCGACACCAGAATTCCTTCCGGACTGGCGGAAACCACCATATTTTTTAATCCCATGCAGAGTATTGGCACATTTAGTTCATTGATTACGTGAACATTTTCACAGGTATCATTCAGGGTAGCCTGGCCTACCTTCGGGCTGTCCATCACTTCTGTCAATGTATTCCAGGTTCCCAAGTCTTTCCAGCTGCCGGAAAAACGCATGACTTCAATGTGAGGCTCGTGTTCCGCCACGGCATAATCGAAACTGATTTTGTCCAAGGTTTCATACTTGGTAAACAGGTCGGCATAGTCCGTAAAGTCTATCCGTTCATGGGCACGGTTTAACATATAGCCCAATTTAAAGGCAAAGACCCCTCCGTTCCAGAGAGCCCCCCGGGCTATGTAATCTTTGGCAGTCTCTTTGTCCGGTTTCTCCTTGAACATGGCCACCGGACTGACAGGGCTGTTATCCATTGGCAGAATGTAGCCGTATTTTTCACTTGGGTAGGTTGGCTCCATCCCCATAAGGACAAGATTTGCCTGACTGGAGATAACACGGTGTTCCAGTCTTTTCAGTGCCTCAA
>CAYWRB010000381.1:0-310 GCA_964460025.1 uncultured Hungatella sp. | reverse complement strand
TAATCCGCCTCCACGTAAGGATCCACAGGACAGACGATGACAGGATCCTTCTCATCGATTCCCTGTACGTCTTTGAGATAGGCGGCGGCCAGGGCGATGGCGGGAAACGTGTCCCGGCGGCAGGGTTCTATGCTTAAGCTTACCTTTTCTCCCAGCTGATTGTGAATGGAGGATGCCTGGGATCTGGAAGTGGCAATGGTAATGGAGGAATCCGGAGATACGGATGTTATCTGACGGTATATGCGCTGAATCATGGATTCCAGGTGTCCGTCCTCCGTGTGGAAGATTTTTATAAATTGTTTGGAGCGGA
>CAYWRB010000380.1:1923-3419 GCA_964460025.1 uncultured Hungatella sp. | reverse complement strand
GGGATGGTATGAGACCCCCACGGTGCAGCACTGCCATATCGAGAATTTCATCTGTTATGCACAGATGGAAGGGGAGCGGATTACCATCGTCTCTTCTACTCAGATTCCCCATATCGTCCGCCGCATCGTAGGCCAGGCTCTGGGAATAAGCTGGGGAAGAATCCGGGTTGTAAAGCCCTACATCGGAGGGGGATTCGGCAACAAACAGGATGCTCTCTATGAGCCTCTCTGCGCATGGCTGTGCATGCAGCTGGGAGGACATCTGGTAAAGCTGGATGTATCCAGGGAGGAAACCTTTGTATCCAATCGTGTACGGCACTCGATACGCAATCATATTATTTCCTGGGTGCGCCCGGACGGTACCTATGCGGCGCGGAAGCTGGAATCTTTCTCCGACCAGGGGGCATATGCCTCCCATGGACACAGTATTGCGGCAAAAGGAGCAGGAGCTTTTCCACAGCTTTATCCCTGTGAGAATGTGGAGGCAGATGCCTATACGGTGTTTACCAACAAGCCTGTGGCCGGAGCCATGCGGGGATACGGTATCCCCCAGGCCATGTGGGCGGTGGAATGCCATACGGAGGAAGTGGCTGCCAGGATGGGAATGGATTCCATGGAGTTCCGGCGCAGGAACCTGATGCCCGTAGGCTATACGGATTCCTTTTCAAAAAATGAACTGTATGCGGATTCTTTTAATCAGTGTCTGGACAAGGCCATGGCGGCTATGGATTATGAGCGGAAGCGAAAAGAATATGAGAATCAGACAGGTGATGTGCGAAAAGGCATAGGTGTATCGGTCTTTTGGTACAATACGGCCGTGTGGCCTATTTCTCTGGAAACCTCTTCCTGCCGGATGGTTTTAAATCCTGACGGTTCTCTACAGGTTCAGTTGGGGGAGACGGAGATTGGCCAGGGAGCAGATACGGCCTATACCCAGATGGCTGCGGATGTGGTAGGTGTTCCTTTGGAGGCTGTCCATGTGATTTCCTGCCAGGATACGGATGTGACGCCTTTCGGAACCGGGGCCTATGCTTCCCGGCAGACGTATACCGCCGGATTTTCCATCCGCCAGACGGGGCTTCTTCTGAAGGAGCGGATTTTAAAGTATGCCCATGAACTGACCCGCATGCCGCCTTATAATCTGGATATTGTGGACGGAGAGATTGTGAGAATTACGGACGGGAGAGTGATGATGACATTGGGAGAATTGTCCACCCAGGCCCTGTACAGTCTGACGGACAGTCAGCACCTGACGGCGGAAAGTACTGCCCAGATTAAGTCCAACGCATATTCCTTCGGATGCACCATTGCGGAGGTAGAGGTGGATATTCCCATGTGTAAGGTAAAACTTCTGGACCTTGTGAACGTACATGATGCAGGAAACCTGATTAACCCGGCTTTAGCGGCGGCTCAGGTTCATGGAGGTATGAGCATGGGCATTGGATTCGGACTGTCGGAGCAGCTGATATTTGATGAGAAAACAGGGCGTGCCCTGA
>CAYWRB010000380.1:0-1823 GCA_964460025.1 uncultured Hungatella sp. | reverse complement strand
GGATTCGGACTGTCGGAGCAGCTGATATTTGATGAGAAAACAGGGCGTGCCCTGAACAACAACCTGTTGGATTATAAGCTGTCCACATGTATGGACCATCCCCGCCTGAAGGCGTTGTTTGTGGAAAATCCGGAGCCTACCAGTTCCTTTGGAACCAAGGGTCTGGGAGAACCGCCTGCCTGTTCCGTGGCTCCTGCCATTCGAAATGCGGTGTATCAGGCAACAGGGGTATTTGTCAACAAGGCGCCTTTGAATCCTCACAACTTGTTTGGAAGGTTTAAAGAAGAGGGACTATTATAGAACGGCTTGGCAGACGGTGCGCAGTGCCGTGTGCCGCTTCAAGAAGGAGGTTTGGCTATGTATGATATCAAGGCACTTTATGAAGCGGAAAGTGTAAAGGACGCGGTCCGTCTTCTTACGGAACATCCGGATGCTCTGGTTATCGCCGGGGGAAGCGATGTTCTCATAAAGATACGGGAAGGAAAGCTTGCAGGAAAGGAACTTGTAAGCATCTATGGCATCGACGATATGCGCGGAGTCAGCTATGAGGATGACGGAAGTATCCGCATCGGTTCCCTGACCAGCTTTTCCCATATTACCAACGACCCGATTATCAGGAAGCATATTCCTGTATTGGGGGAGGCAGTTGACATGGTAGGCGGTCCTCAGATACGGAATATTGGAACGATTGGCGGGAATACGTGCAACGGTGTGACCTCTGCGGACTCTGCCTCTACCCTTCATGCCTGGGATGCTGTTGTTGAAATCACAGGGCCTGAGGGAGTCCGAAGAATTCCCATTGAGGATTTTTACATCAAAGCCGGCGTCGTTGACCTTCATCAGGGAGAGGTGCAGACGGCGATTATCATTCCAAAACCGGCCTACGAAGGATATTACGGACACTATATCAAATATGCCATGAGAAATGCTATGGACATCGCAACCCTGGGATGTTCGGTAAATGTAAAGCTGTCGGAAGATAAGAAGACGATTGAGGATGTGCGGATTGCATATGGGGTGGCCGGACCGGTACCTATGCGGACGCCTTCGGCAGAAAGGGAAGCACGGGGGCAAACGGTTGGGGAGGAGACCATCAAAGCTTTCTCCAAAGCCGTATTGGAGGATATCCGGCCCCGCGACAGCTGGAGGGCATCCAAGGCCTTCCGCCAGCATATTGCCGTGGTTTTGGCAGAGCGGGCGCTGAGAGAATCCATCAGACTTGCAGGAGGTGAATGTGATGAGCAGACAGTATAAACTGGTTTCCTGTACCATCAACGGGAAGCATGTGGAGAAAATGGTTGACGTCCGTGCCTCCCTTACAGACATGCTGCGGGATGACTACCGCCTTACCAGCGTGAAAAAGGGCTGTGAAGTGGGGGAATGCGGGGCATGCAATGTGATAATCAACGGGGAATGCTATAACTCCTGTATCTATCTGGCCGCATGGGCGGACGGAAAGGAAATCCTTACTCTGGAGGGGTTGGCAGGCCCTAACGGGGAGCTTTCCGATATCCAGCAGGCGTTTCTGGATGAGGCGGCGGTTCAGTGCGGCTTCTGCACTCCCGGGTTTATTATGAGCGCCGTGGAAATTTTGGAGGCTGGCAGGGAATTTTCAGATGAGGAAATCCGCAAGAAAATGTCCGGGCATCTGTGCCGGTGTACCGGGTATGAGAATATCTTTAAGGCGGTGAAAAAGACGATGCTTCGGAGGCTGGGGAAGGAAAAGGAGGCGGAATTGGTATAGGGGTATGGTTTGCTGAAATTTTTAAATTCCAAAGGGTCCGCCCGGAGAGGGAGTTGTCTTCTTTCTCCTGGGCACGCTC
>CAYWRB010000379.1:0-3424 GCA_964460025.1 uncultured Hungatella sp. | reverse complement strand
TGCCTGATCAAACCGCAGTTTGAGGCAGGCAGGGAAAAGGTGGGCAAAAAGGGTGTGGTCAGGGAGAAAGAGACTCACCTGGAAGTGATAGAGGCAGTGATAGCTTATGGAAGGAGCATCGGATTTGGAGTGTTGAATCTGGAGTTTTCTCCTATAAAGGGGCCGGAGGGAAATATTGAATACCTTCTGCATCTTCAGAATTGTCCGGGTGAGGACGAGGACAGGGCCATGGATGTGAAGGCGGTGGTGGATGAGGCTCATGGGAAGCTGTGAAGCACAGGAAAAGACAGCGTCTGAGTACGGAGGATCATCCGAGTATCTTGGACCACCAGAACAGGGTGTGGGAGTGAGAATGGGATGGAATGCTTTTACTTGATCTTGAATCCGCTGAAAGACGGGGCGGTGGAGATGGCTGAGAAAATAAGGAAATATCTTCGTGAACACGGATGTCAATGCCTGATTCAGGGGGAGGAAGCCGGGGAAATGGAGGACTGCCGGGATATGCCCAGGGAGGAAGCTGGGGAGACGAAGGACAGCCGGAATATGAGCAGGGAGGAAGCCGGGGAGACACAGGATAGCCAGGATATGCCCAAGGAGAAAGACGGGCGGAAAGAAGGCTACCGGTATACGGATTCCTGCCAGGTGCCGGAGGATACTCAGTGCGTGATCACTTTGGGAGGAGACGGGACCCTGATTCAGGCTGCCAGAGACTTGGCAGGAAGGAGGATCCCCATGCTGGGGGTGAATCTGGGGAATCTGGGGTATCTTACTCAGGTTGGACGGCAGGAGGAGATGGCCGGACTTCTGGATGATCTCATGTCAGATCAATACCGGCTTGAGAGACGGATGATGCTTAAAGGGATCGTGCTTCGCAAGGGTACGGTGATCAAGGAGGATCTGGCGCTGAACGAGGTGGTGATTGCCAGAAGAGAGATGCTGCAGCTTTTGAAGCTGCGTGTCTTTGTCAATGGGGAACCCCTGCACCAGTACCAGGCGGACGGTATGATCGTGGCCACACCCACAGGTTCAACGGCTTATAACCTGTCGGCAGGAGGACCTATTGTGGAGCCTACGGCCAACATGACGATCCTTACCCCCATCTGTTCTCATGCGCTGAACGGGAGAAGCATTGTGCTGTCCTCGGAGGACCGGATTGAGATTGAGGTTCTTGGAAACCAGGAGAAAGGTCAGGCTGCGGTGTTTGACGGAGATACTTTTGTCCATCTGAAGGTGGGGGACAGGCTTCGAATAGAAAGATCCGAGACAGAGACGATTCTGGTGAAATTGAGAGCAGGCTCCTTTTTGGACAATCTCCGCAGCAAACTGGCCGGGATATGATTGGGAAACAGGCAGCATCACAGGCTGGGATATGTTTGGGAGACGGTCAGCATCACAGGCCGGGATAGAAATTTAGGTGAATCAAAGGTAAAAGTGAGGTTATAAGCGGTGAAGGTTGAGCGGCACAGCAAGATTGTAGAACTGATCGGTAAATATGAGATAGAGACTCAGGAGGAGCTGGCGGACTACTTGAATAAGGCGGGATATCAAGTGACCCAGGCTACGGTTTCCAGAGATATACGGGAACTTCGATTGTCCAAGGTTCAGGCGGAAAACGGAAGGCAGCGTTACGTAGTGCTCCAGAGTTCCAAATCGTTTAGTGATAAATATATTCGTGTCTTGAAGGACGGTTTTGTATCCATGGACATGGCTCAGAATATTCTGGTGATCAAGACAGGGACAGGCATGGCTATGGCAGTGGCTGCGGCATTAGATGCCATCCATTTTCATGAGATTGTGGGATGCATTGCCGGAGATGATACCATTATGTGTGCGGCCCGCAGTGTGGATGACACGATTTTGGTGATGGATAAGATTCGAAAATTAATGGAAGAATAGAATACATTTAAGAAGGGAGGGATCGAAATGCTTATAGAGCTGCAGGTGAAGAACCTGGCTTTGATCGAGAAGGCTGCAGTTTCATTCGCAGAAGGTTTGAATATTCTTACGGGGGAGACCGGTGCAGGTAAATCTATTATTATCGGCTCCGTCAATATGGCGTTGGGAGGAAAGGTTCCAAAGGACATCATACGTCAGGGAGCGGATTATGCTTCCGTGGAACTGATTTTTTCCGTAGATGAGGAGGAGAAAAGAGAGCGCCTCAAAGAACTGGAGGTAGAGCTTCCAGATGACGGGACACTGATCATTTCCAAAAAAATTATGCCATCCCGAAGCATCAGCAAGGTCAACGATGAGACCGTGACGGCTGGCCGGTTGAAAGAGATTACCAGCCTTTTAATTGATATCCATGGTCAGCATGAGCATCAGTCTCTGCTGTATAAGTCAAAGCATCTTCAGATTCTGGATTGTTATGTCAAATCCCAAAGTTCGTTGTTAAAAGAAAAGATTTCCCATATGTATCATAAGTACCAGGAGCTTTTGGAAAAATTAAAGGAGATGAATCAGGATAAAGAAAGCCGGCTGCGGGAGGCAGATTTTCTGCGGTATGAGATTGAAGAACTGGATCATGCAGCCTTAAAAGAGGGGGAAGAAGAGGAGCTGACGGTTCAGTACCGGCGCCTGATCAATGCCCAGAAGATCATGGAAAACCTTTCCGCAGCTTATCAGGCCATAGAGGGGCAGCAGATCGGGCTTGCTCTTAAGAGCGCGGCTCAGGCGGCAGAGTATGATGAGGCTTTATCCGGAATCCGGGATCAGCTTTTTGATGCGGAGGCCATTTTAAGCGACGCGGCCCATGACATCACAGGATATATGGATGAGTTTTCCTTTGATGAGGAGAAGTTCCGTCAAGTGGAGCAGCGCCTGGATTTCATCCACAATCTGCAGGCAAAATACGGAAATTCTGTGGCTGAGATTCAAAAACAATTGGAGAAGAAAAGGAAACGTCTGGAAGAATTGGACAACTTTGACCAGGTAAAGCAGAAAGCGGAACAAGATTTTCACAACGTCAAGAATGAATTGGAGCAGTTGTGTCAACAATTATCCGTAGTAAGAAAAAAAGCAGCCAAGGTTTTGACAAAGGAAATCCGCCAGGGGCTGGAGGATCTGAATTTTATTGATGTCCAATTCGAGATGGAATTTAAGAGACTTGAGGAGTACACAGCCAACGGGTTCGACGAGGCGGAGTTTTTGATTTCCACAAACCCCGGCCTTCCCATACGTCCTCTAAAAGATGTGGCCTCCGGAGGAGAACTGTCCAGGATTATGCTGGCAATTAAGGCAGTGCTGGCGGATACCGATGACATTCCCTCTTTGATTTTTGACGAGATCGACACGGGAATCAGCGGACGGACAGCCCAGAAGGTGTCGGAGAAAATGGCTTACATAGCCAGAAACCATCAGGTGATCTGCATCACTCATCTGCCCCAGATTGCAGCCATGGCGGATGCTCATTTTGAGATTGCCA
>CAYWRB010000378.1:0-3430 GCA_964460025.1 uncultured Hungatella sp. | reverse complement strand
GCATACACCATAGACAGCAGAAATTTTTTGAGAGAAACCTCCATCTCCATCCTTGTAAAACTTTTTTCCAGCATTTTTCTTACCATGCTGGCGACCCGGAAGCCGATGATCAAAATCAATGCAGCCATCAAAATCCGGTATCCCAGCCTTGTAAGCTCTGGTAGCCAGCTTTTCAGCGTATCCAACACCATATTGGGACGAAGCTGTTCCAAATCCTGATATACCTCCTGCGCCAGTTCCAAGGTTTCCTCTGTCGTCTGAGCCTCATGCCATATCATCATACCTTCTGTTCACAACCTCTTCCTGATATTTCTTAATTTTCCCTGATATTTCCTGCCAAATATTATTTTTCTTCCGCAGCTTTCGCCTCTTTCGGCTTTTCCTGACTCACTTCTGCGGCCTTCACCTTTTCCGGCTTTTCCTGACCTGCTTTCTCTTCAGCTTCCGTCTTTTCCGCCTTTTTCAGGCTTTTCTCCACAGCCTTCACTTTTTCGGCCTTTGCCGGCTTTTCCTTCTCATCTGCCTTCACCTTTTCGGCCTTTGCCGGCTTTTCCTTCTCATCCGCCTTCCCTTTACCGGCTTTTTCCGCCTTCTTTTCTTTCCCTGCCCCGGTCTTCGTCTTTTTCTCTTCTTTCTCCTTCACAGTTTCTTCTTTCACAGGCGTGCAGGTAAATATCTGTACTCCCAGAGGCGCCAAGTCAATCACAATGGAGTAATCCCTCTCGTCCCATTCGCTCTTCTTAGCAGTCTTTACCCGCGGATTCCCCACACCGCTGCCGCCAAAAGCCACGTCTTCGCTATTGAAAATCTCCTTATACTTTCCGCCAAACGGCACTCCCACCTGATACTGTTTATGGGTCACCGGCGCAAAGTTGCAGGTTACCAAAAGAGTCTCCTCCGGTTTTTTCGTCTTCCTTAAAAATACCACAATATTTTCCTGACCGCTTGAACAGTTAATCCACTCAAATCCATCCGGATGGAAATCCTGCTGATACAAAGCCGGATAAGAGCGGTACAGATGATTCAGCGCCTTCACATACCCTTTCATCTGTCTGTGAATATCATATTCCAAAAGGTTCCACGGCAGACTCTCATTTTCATTCCACTCGGACATCTGTCCCATATCCTGCCCCATAAACAGAAGCTTCTTGCCCGGATGTGTCATCATATAGCCGTAGGCCGCCCGAAGGTTGGAAAATTTCGCCTCAAAGGTGTCTCCCGGCATCTTTCCGGCCATGGAAGCCTTGCCGTGAACCACTTCATCATGAGAAAATACAAGCACAAAGTCCTCGCTGTAGGCATACAGCATGCTGAAGGTCAATTCGCCATAGTGGTGGCACCGGAAATAGGGATCGTACTTCATGTATCCGATAAAATCATTCATCCATCCCATATTCCATTTATAATCAAATCCCAGTCCTCCGTCCTTCAAATCGCCGGTAATCTGAGGCCATGCCGTAGATTCCTCCGCAATCAGCATTGCCCCGTCTTTCCTCTTCTTAAAAACAGAATTCAGGTGCTTCAAAAATTCTACTGCCTCCAGGTTCTCATGGCCGCCGTAAATGTTGGGAACCCACTCCCCCTCATTCTTCCCATAGTCCAGATACAGCATGGAAGCCACCGCATCCATGCGTATGCCGTCCGCATGAAATTTCTCTGCCCAGTAAAGGCTGTTGGCAATAAGGAAATTGGATACCTGAGGCCTTCCGTAATTATAAATCAGAGTTCCCCAATGGGGATGAGAGCCCTGTCTGGGGTCCGCATGTTCATACACATGAGTCCCGTCAAAGCATGCAAGCCCCACCAAATCTCTTGGGAAATGGGCCGGCACCCAGTCCAGAATCACACCGATTCCCTTCTCATGCATATAGTTCATAAAATACTGGAAATCCTCCGGTGTCCCGTATCTGCTGGTAGGCGCATAATATCCGGTCACCTGATATCCCCAGGATGCATCCAGGGGATGTTCCATAACCGGAAGAAGCTCGATATGGGTGTACTCCATCTCCTTTACATATTCCGCCAGCTTTTCGGCAATCTCCCTGTAATTATAAAATTCACTACCTGTAACCTCTTCCCCCTGGTCGTCAATCTCAATAGGTTTGCGAATCCAGGAGCCCAGATGCACCTCGTAGATTGACATGGGCTTGTCTTTGCCGTAATTCTTTTTGCGGTTCTCCATCCAGGCTTGGTCGTTCCATGGATAATTATCTACATTCCATACGATGGAAGCGTTATTGGGTCTTAACTCCGTATAAGTTCCGTATGGGTCCGCCTTTAACATAGCATCCCCGTTAGACGCCTTAACTTCATATTTATACACGGTCCCCTTATCCAGTCCCGGGATAAACAGCTCAAATACGCCGTAATCTCCCAGCTTCCTCATCTGATGGCGCCGGCCGTCCCACAGGTTAAAATCTCCTACGACGCTTACTCTCATGGCGCAGGGGGCCCACACTGCAAAATAAACGCCCTTCACGCCGTCAATCTCCATCACATGAGCGCCTAACTTTTCATAAATATCATAGCAGATACCGGCGTCAAATTTCTTCAGCTCCTGCTCTTCTATCTGAGGAGCAAAAGCGTAGGGGTCCTCCATCTCCTGAACCGTTCCGTTGTCAAAGGTCACTGACAATGTATATGCCGCAGGCCTTTTCCTGGGAATCAGCACGGCAAAGAAGCCTGCCTCGTCTTCCATCTCCATCTCATACTTCTTTCCGGAAGACTTAAGCTTTACCGAGACGGCAGCCGCCGTAGGAATAAATGCCTGAACCACCAAGCCGTCCTCCGTCACATGAGCCCCCAGCAGCCTGTGAGGATTGTTTGACTCCGAATACACCAACTCCTCAATCCCTGCCCAATCCATCATGTCATATAATTTTTTGTCCATGGAAACGCCCCCTTATTATCATAATCTTTAAGGATAGTTTACCATTGTGTTTAGAAAATTGCAATGAATAATCAGTTTTTTCATACAAAATACAGCAAAATGATTCGTGTTATGGATAATTCAGGCTTTTTCATCAAAAGACAGAATGAATTTTCATAGTTCTGAATTAAAAGTTATCCTTTATCAAATACCTTACCCGCCAAATTCTGGCTATAAACTCTTGCAGAATCTATGATTCCTTGCCGTATTGCATTTTTCTTATCTGTTTTTGTCGCCATTTCTACCTCATACGTAAAGAGGAGTGTGATAAAACCACACTCCTCAAAGAACTTCTTTTTTAAAAGAGTTTTCTGCTGGTTGTCAGCCTCGGTATCCAGTTAAGACACCCATAACGACGTGGAAATCATTAAGTCCCCCACGTGGACTACAGCTTTATCCAAGCTGCCAAGCTCGATACCCAGTTAGGACATCTTATGAGATGGAAGTTTATCCTGCTCCATCTGCAGCACAACTTTTAACGATGCTCTTACATCGAGAACA
>CAYWRB010000377.1:1165-3444 GCA_964460025.1 uncultured Hungatella sp. | reverse complement strand
CAGTCAAACGTATGTGATTTTACAATTGCAGATAACTCGTTATTTCCGCTTGTAATAACGGCTGTATCCTTCGGGTTTGCCGTATTGTCAATCTGCAATGTGGAAAACAAAGATGTATTGTAATTATTCAGAACCAAAGGAGTAGTATGAGCAGAGTATTAGTGATTGAAGATGATGAGATACTGAATGGAGGACTGTGTTATAACCTGCAGAAAAGGGGGATCACCCCTTTTTCTGCTTACACCTTAGAAGAGGCAAAGGGACTTCTTTTAAAGGAAGCGTATGATCTAATCGTGCTGGATGTGAATCTGCCGGACGGCAGCGGATTTGAGTTTGCGCAGGATACTGCCGCTCTTTATGAGATACCGTTTATTTTTCTGACGGCTCATAATCTGGAGGATGAGATTATCGGCGGTTATCACATGGGCGCGGAGGATTATATTACGAAACCCTTCCGGATTCAGATTGCCATGGAGAAGATACAGGCGGTTCTTAGAAGGTGTGGGGGAAGGCATGAGGAATCCTGTTATTCGTGCGGCAATCTTGACATTGATTTTGAAAAAAGGATTGTCAGGAAAAGCGGGGAACTGTTAGAGCTTACGCCGACAGAATTTGACCTTCTTCAGTTTTTCTGTAAGAACCGGAGAAAGATACTGACGAAGGATATCCTTCTGGAAAATATATGGGACAGCAGAAGGCGCTTTGTCAGCGAACATACGCTGTCTTTAAATATCAGCCGTCTGCGGAATAAAATAGCCGACGATCAGTTTGATTATATCAAGAATATTTATGGAATGGGATACCGGTGGGTCGGAGCAGGGGAGGCAGGAGTATGAAAGTACTGATGATTCTGCTTCTTTTTTGTGTTTTGAATCTCGGATATTATCTGTATTTCCGAAGAAAATTTGTGATGTTCTCCGAAGAAATACTTTGGAATACCAGACGTATCATGGGGAATGGAAAGGGTCAGTCTTTGTTCCGGGAATACAATAGGGAAACGCTTGCTTCCAAGGTGGTTATGGAGCTTGAGAAGACGGAAGAGATACTCAGGAACCAGGCGCTGGAGAGCAAACAGGAGAAAGAGAAGCTGCAAAAGACGATTTCTGAAATTGCTCATCAAATAAAGACACCTCTATCGAATATCTGCATGTATCATGATATGCTTTCGAATCCGGATATTTCTTTCGATGAAGCAGAGAAGTTCAAAGAAATTATAGGGCGGCAGCTTGAGAAGTTGGAATTTCTGATTGATTCGCTGATTAAGTCTTCCCGTTTGGAGAGCGATATGATTAAGCTGAATATGGGAAATGTTAGTATTTTTCATGTTTTGGAGCTGGCTGTGAATGATATTGTCCATAAGGCAGAAAGAAAAAAGATGGAACTGTCTATCCGGTGCGGGCAGGATATGACTGCGGTCTGTGATGTGAAGTGGACGGCGGAGGCAATCGGCAATATTCTGGATAATGCGGTGAAATATACGCCGGAGGGAGGGAAGATTTCTATTGACGTCAGTCCGGGAGAGATGTACACAAAAATCCAGGTTCAGGATACGGGAAGGGGAATTGCTTCCGGACATTATAATGATATATTCAAACGGTTTTACAGGGAAAGCCCGGTTCTTGGAGAAGAAGGAATTGGTCTTGGCCTGTATATTGCCAGAAATATTATTACGCTTCAGGGAGGATATATAATGGTGCATTCTGTGTTGGGGCAGGGTTCCTGCTTTTCTGTGTTCCTTCCGCGGCAGGCTTGAAATTGTTTCGGTTTTGATAATATTTCTTCGTCATTTGAAACAGGATTGATAGAATCTCCTTTTAGAATATAACTATAATCAGAAAGGAGAGATGAGGCATGGATATATTACAGACAAAGGATCTTACGAAGTATTATGGGGAAGAGCCCCTGGTTGTGAAGGCTTTGGACGGGATTACCCTTCAGATTGAACAGGGAAGTTTTACAGCGATTGTGGGAACGTCCGGTTCCGGGAAGAGCACGCTGCTTCATATGCTGGGGGGCCTGGATATGCCTACAGGGGGAAGCGTTGTGGTAGATGGGCAGAGCCTGGGCAAAATGAGTCGGAGCGAGCTGACGATTTTCCGCAGAAGAAAGATCGGATTTATTTTTCAGAATTATAATCTGATTCCGAATCTGACCATTTATGATAACATCGTTCTTCCGGTAGAGCTGGACGGACGAAGTGTGGACCGGCAGTATTTGGATAAGATTGTATCTGTACTTGGACTGGAAGGGAAATTAGAAAGGAAGCCCAATAAGCTTTC
>CAYWRB010000377.1:0-1065 GCA_964460025.1 uncultured Hungatella sp. | reverse complement strand
TCTGACGGGCAGTAAAGTATATACCCTGTTTTCAGGCCTGACCATTATTCTTTCGATTACATTTATTATGGTGATGACGTTATTTCTCCAAGGAACGCAGACAGCGGAGGAACGGATGCTTCAAAATATGCAGCATGTGATCTATATGAACGTGTCAAAAGAGCGGATGGAGGAGCTTGCTGCAGATGAGAGGACAGAACTTGTAATTCCGTATAAAGATAACGGCGCTGAGTTTGAAATCAGCGGATATACCGGCAGAAATCAGGGGTTATCGTCCTATACGGTTTATGTATCCGAAGAATTTGCAGAGAAAAATCTTTCCATGAGGGCAGTGGAGTATACGGCTCTTGTGCGGATTGCAGGCGCCTGGGATATGGAATCTTCCGGATTTGAGTCAGCGGTTTACCAGATAGCGGAGGATTATGGCGTAAAGCGCCAGGATGTGAATATAAACGGCAGATTTGAGGAGTCTTTGCGGGAGGACAATACGGCCGGATATGCAATCGCCTTTGTATCCTTATTTATCATGGCGGCCAGCGGGATTGTCATTTACAGTATCTTTTATCTGTCTGTCTCATCACGCGCACAGCAGATCGGGCAGCTTCAGACGATCGGAATGACAGAGAAGCAGATTCGGAAAATGGTGCGCCGGGAAGGGGGATATCTATGTGCCGCGGCAATCCCTGTGTCCTTAATTCTTGGCGGAGCCTTTGCGTATCTTCTGCAGCCGGAAGGATGGAGTACGTCCGGTTATCTGGCGACGGCGGCAGTCGCCGGTGTATTTAGCTTTTTTGCCGTACAGATCTCTGTCAGCAAACCGGCTGCTCTTGCGGCTAAAGTTTCCCCGATTGAAGCGTCAAGGGATTTGTGGGACGGCAGAGATGCCCATGAGGGGAATGCAAAGCATAAAAAGCTGACCGCATTTGTAATGGCACGGCTGGGACAGAGCCGAAGTTATAAGAAACGGCGGCTTATGACGGCGTCCATTGCTTTTGGAGGAATTGTTTTTATGATTGCGGCCTCATATCTGTATGCCTGGGACGAAATATCCTTCTCAAGGGAAGG
>CAYWRB010000376.1:0-3447 GCA_964460025.1 uncultured Hungatella sp. | reverse complement strand
AATGCCAAATGTGTGAAGGGATGTCCGGTGGCTATCAATATCCCGGAATTTATTAAGGGAGTGAAGGAAGGAAACTTTGAGGAGGCGGCAAGGGAGATTGCCAAAGCCTCGGCCCTGCCGGCGGTATGCGGCCGCGTGTGCCCTCAGGAAAGCCAGTGTGAGGGGCAGTGTATTAGAGGAATCAAGGGAGAGCCGGTATCCATCGGGAAGCTGGAGCGGTTCGTGGCGGACTGGTCCAGGGAGAACGGGTTTGTGCCGGAGGCGCCAAAGGAAACCAACGGGAAGAAGGTAGCGGTGGTAGGCTCCGGTCCTTCCGGGCTGACCTGTGCGGGGGACCTGGCCAAGATGGGGTATGAGGTGACCATCTTCGAGGCTTTACATGAGCCGGGGGGAGTGCTGTTATATGGAATTCCGGAGTTCCGTCTTCCCAAAGAGGGAGTGGTAAAGCCGGAGATTGAGAATGTAAAGAAGCTGGGAGTAAAGATAGAGACCAATGTGATAATCGGAAAATCCCTGACCATCGACCAGCTTTTGGAGGAAGAGGGATTTGACGCCGTGTTCATCGGTTCGGGAGCAGGGCTGCCTATGTTTATGGGAATCCCCGGGGAGAACGCCAACGGGGTATTTTCAGCCAATGAATACCTTACCAGAAGCAACCTGATGAAGGCGTTCCGCGACGATTATGATACCCCCATTGCGGCGGGAAAGAAAGTGGCGGTAGTAGGGGGAGGAAACGTAGCCATGGATGCGGCCAGGACGGCCCTGCGTCTGGGAGCGGACGTTCATATCGTGTACAGGAGAAGCGAGGCGGAGCTTCCGGCCAGGGTGGAGGAAGTGCATCACGCCAAAGAAGAGGGGATTATCTTCAACCTTCTGACCAACCCGGTGGAGATTCTGACGGATGAGAAGGGCTGGGTAAAGGGAATGAGATGTATCCGCATGGAACTGGGAGAGCCGGACGCATCGGGAAGGAGAAGACCGGTGCCGGTGGAGGGCTCGGAGTTTGTGATTGATGTGGATACGGTCATTATGTCCCTGGGGACGTCTCCGAACCCGCTGATTTCCAGCACCACCAAGGGGTTGGAAATTAACAGGAGAAAATGTATCGTGGCGGAGGAGTCAAACGGAAAGACCAGCCGGGAAGGCGTATATGCAGGAGGAGACGCGGTGACCGGAGCGGCTACGGTTATTCTTGCCATGGAGGCAGGGAGAGCCGGGGCCAGAGGGATTCATGAGTATCTGCAGAATAAATAAGGATTTTTGCAAAGCAGTACCGGAAGTTTTTCTTTTGTACCTGCCTTTGTGGCTGATTTTCCGTCATATGCACCTAAATTTATTCAACGTATGTTCCATGTACACCCCATAAACTGATGCATATCTGACAAAAAATCATCTCACAAAACCAGGCACAAAGAGACTCCAAGAGTACATGAGAAGAGAAAGGAGGTATTTTATGGTTCGGTTTTATGTGAACAATCAGCTGTATGAAGTGGAAGGTGACGGGAAGCTGCTTCCGTTTCTGCGGGATGTCTGCAAATGTAAATCCGTAAAGGACGGGTGCAGCGAAGGAGCCTGCGGAACCTGTCATGTGCTTATTGACGGGAAGGCAACGAAGGCATGTATCCCTGTCTTGTCGAAATTGGACGGAAAACATGTTCTGACGGTTGAGGGGCTGTCAGAGGAGGAAAAAGAATTATATGTCTATTCCTTTGCAGAGGCAGGAGCGGTGCAGTGCGGCTTCTGCATTCCGGGAATGGTAATCTGTGCAAAGGGGCTTTTGGATGTAAATGACAACCCTACCCGCCAGGAGATTGCATTTGCCTTAAGAAATAATATCTGCCGCTGTACAGGATACAAGAAGATAATGGATGCGGTGGAGCTTGCCGCCAGAATAAAACGAGAGGGAAAAGGAATTCCCAAGAAGGAGTTTACCTGGAAGCTGGGGGAGCGTGTACACCGTGTGGATGCCAGGGAAAAGGTACTTGGATATGGGGAATACGTGGATGATATGGAAGTGGAGGGCATGATATACGCCAGTGCCATTCGCTCCAAATATCCCAGGGCAAGGCTGCTTGCTGTGGACGGAGGAGAGGCGAAAGCGCTTCCGGGGGTAGTCGGTGTCTACACGGCTGCCGATATACCGGGAGATGTGAAGGTAGGACATCTGGTACAGGACTGGGATACCATGATTCCCGTAGGGGAATGTACCCGTTACCTGGGGGATGCCGTTGCCATAGTAGCTGCCGAGACCAAGGAGATTTTAGAGCAGGCGAAAAAGCTGGTTAAGGTTGATTATGAAGAACTTCCGTTTATCAGCAGCCCCTATGAGGCCATGAAGGAGGATGCCCCCAGGCTTCACGAGGGAGGAAACCTGCTGGCTCACAAGCACGTGTCCAGGGGAAATGCGGATGAGGCCATCAAACATTCCAAATATGTTTATACCGAGAAATTCCATACACCTTACACAGAGCATGCATTTCTGGAACCGGAATGTGCCATAGCCATGCCATACGAGGACGGCGTTCTGGTTTATTCTTCGGACCAGGGAACCTATGCCACTCAGCATGAGTGTGCGGAGATGCTGGGGCTGCCCAATGAAAAAGTGCGGGTGGTAAACAAGCTGGTAGGCGGCGGCTTCGGCGGCAAAGAGGACCTGACGGTGCAGCATCATGCGGCTTTAGTAGCATGGCTGTCAAAACGGCCGGTAAAGGTAAAATTAACCCGTCAGGAAAGTATTATCATCCATCCCAAACGTCATCCTATGGACATGGAGTTTACCGTTGGATGTGATGAGAACGGAATCATTCAGGGCGTGAAGGCTGCGGTTATTTCCGATACGGGGGCATATGCTTCTCTGGGCGGTCCGGTTCTGGAAAGAGCCTGCACCCATGCGGCCGGTCCTTACAATTATCAGAATTTTGAGATTGACGGAAAAGCATATTATACCAACAATCCGCCGGCAGGAGCTTTCCGCGGATTCGGTGTGACCCAGACCTGCTTTGGTATGGAAATGATGCTGACAAAGCTGGCTGAGATGGTTGGCATCAGCCCGTGGGAAATCCGCTACCGCAACGCAATCCGTCCGGGCCAGGAGCTGCCCAACGGACAGATTGTGGATGAGTCCACCGGATTGGTGGAAACCCTGGAGGCCGTAAAGGAAGTATTTGACAACAGCAAATATGTGGGAATCGCCTGCGCCATGAAGAATGCCGGAGTAGGGGTAGGAATCCCGGATTACGGAAGAGCGATTCTGGCAGTTACAGGCGGAAGGCTTCACATCCGTTCCGGTGCGTCCTGTATCGGACAGGGGCTGGGAACCGTGCTGGTGCAGATGGTGGTGGAAAGCACCGGCCTGAAGAGAGAGGATATCGTGTATGATGCGGCCAATACTATCAATGCGCCGGATTCCGGAACTACCTCCGGTTCCAGGCAGACATTGATAACCGG
>CAYWRB010000375.1:0-3450 GCA_964460025.1 uncultured Hungatella sp. | reverse complement strand
TAGGAGGAATCAAGATGGAAAAGAAATTCAGAGTTGGTATCGTAGGCTGCGGTAATATTTTTCCCATGCATGCATATCCGGTAAACGAACTGGAGTGCTGTGAACTGGTAGCCGTATGTGATAACAAGGAGGACAGAGCCAAAGCAAAGGCGGAGCAGTTCGGATGTAAATATTATTTGGATTATAAAGAAATGATTGAGAAGGAAAATTTGGATGTGCTTCACTGCTGTACGCCTCATTATATGCATCCGCCGATCACCATCTATGCCTTGGAGCATGGAGTAAATGTTCTGACAGAAAAACCAATGTCCATTAAATATGAAGACACAGTGGCCATGGTTGATACGGCCAAGCGTGAGGGAAAGACTTTGGGCGTTATTTTCCAGAACCGCTATAACCCCGGCAGTGTGCTGGCCAAGAAGATATATGACAGCGGCGAGCTGGGCAAGGCTCTGGGCGCGAAAATGAATGTTACATGGATGCGCACGGATGAGTACTATTCCAAGAGTGACTGGAAGGGCACCTGGGATAAGGAAGGCGGCGGCGTTATCATTGACCAGGCGATCCATACCTTTGATCTGATGCGCTGGATTCTGGATGACGAGCCGGAGTGGGTGGATGTGAGCATTGCAAACCGTACCCATGAGATTATCCAGGTGGAAGATTCTGCGGAAGGGGTAATCAAGTTTAAGAAGACAGGTATTCTGGCCTCCTTCTATACCATCAACTACTATTGTACGGACTCTGACGTTGAAGTGGAAATCTTCTGTGAGAACGGTGTGATCAATATCAAGGCTGACCGGTGTGAAATCACCATGAAGGACGGGCGCAAGTACATAGCAGATAAAATTCCGGGAGAAGGATTTAACTACGGAAATGTAAAGGGATACTGGGGCATCAGCCATGTGAAGCAGATACGGGCATTTTATGACAGTCTCTCTAAGGGGGAGGAGCCGTACATCAACGGTGCCGAGGCCATGAAGACCATGAGGATGATCTGTACAATCTATGATTCCGGCAAGGAGAAGGTCCGCAAATATTATGAGTAGAGAAACCATGGAGAGAAACAGTGTACTGATCGTGGGAAGCGGCATGATGGGATGTGGAATCGCAGCCTGCAGCGCGTTGGCAGGGAACCATACCATTTTGTATGATTCGGTTCCGGAAGCACTTGCCACCGCCAGGGAACGGGCATGGAAAAACCTGGATGAGCTGGTAAGCCAGGGGTTATGCCAGGCGTCTCAGGCGGAAGAGGCTTTTCAAAAGATAGAAACGGATTCCGTCCTTTCCCAGGGCTGTGAGAAGGCGTCCGTGGTCATCGAGGCAGTTTTCGAGAAGCTGGAATTAAAGCAGGAGATTTTCGCTCTGCTGGATCAGCAGCTTCCGGTGGAGGTGCCTCTCTTAAGCAATACCTCCGGCCTGCGCATCACGGATATCGCTGCCAAAACCAAACACCCGGAGCGGACTCTTACCACCCACTTCTGGCTGCCTGCCAATCTGATTCCCCTGGTGGAGGTGGTGATCGGAGACCATTCGGATCCGGAACTTGCCCGGAAAGTGGCGGATATGTTAAAAGATTGGGGAAAATCTCCTGTCATCGTCAAGCGGGATCTGCCGGGGCAGCTTGCAAACCGTATTCTTCAGGCGGTTATCCGGGAGGCGGTAAACATTGTGGAGATGGGACTTGCCAGTGCGGAGGATGTGGATACGGCCATCAAAATGGGCATGGCTCTGCGCTTCCCGGTGTGGGGGCCTCTGGAGCATGTAGATGCCGTAGGCTTTGATATCTGCGGCCCGGTGCAGGATACGGTGCTGCCGGAAATCAGTGCCAGACAGAATGCCTCACCGCTTTTTAAAGAGATGATGGATGCCGGAAATTTAGGATATAAGACCGGACGCGGTTTTTATGACTGGTCAAAGAAGGATATGGACGCCCTGGTAAAGAGGCGCAATGATTTTATTGTCCATGCCCTGAAAAAAATAAAGGAGCCGCAAAATGAAGCGGTTAAAATAAAAAAGAAAGGAATGTAAAATTATGTATTTTGGAGCACCTGTATGGCCCCTTACGTGGAACCCGCCTTATGATGAGGCAATTAAACGGCTGCACGCTCTTGGATTTAAGGGAGTGGAGATGATCGGATGGAACAGGAAGGCCTTGGATGAATATTATACGCCTGAGACCATCGCACATTTGAAAGAGCTGATCGCCAGTCTGGGAATGGTTATTACAAATTTTAACCATACGCCGGAGGGGATTGCAAGTATGGATAAGGAGATCAGCGACGCCAAGTTTTCTGATTTCTGCCGCACCATCGATGTGGCAGCAGCTCTGGGCTCTCCCAATGTAACCATGGTTGCCGCTTTTCCATTTGGATGCGGTCACGGAAATTTTATGGAGCTGCGCCATATTGCAGAGATGCAGATCTGGTCTTACGGTGAGATCGGACAGAACTGGGATGAAAATTATGAGCACTATGTGGATGTGGTACGCCGTCTGTGTGTTTATGCAAAAGAGAAGGGCCTTCGGGTACTGATCGAGGCCCATCCGTACCGCTGGGTGAATTCGGCACAGAGCATGCTGCGCCTCATCGAGCATGTGGGCATGGACAACCTGGGCATGAACTTTGATCCCAGCCATCTGTTCCCGCAGGGAGATATGCCGGAATGGGATGTACATATGCTGAAAGGCCGCCTGTGGCATACCCACTTCAGTGACAATGATGCCCTTACCAATGTACACTGGAGGCCGGGACAGGGCAAGATGAACTGGAAATTAATCATGAAGGCACTTCATGATACCGGGTATGACGGGGCCATTAACTTTGAGCTGGAAGATGTTCCCGGTGCGGTTACACCTACCTCTGCGGTAAGCGGCGCCAATATCAGCGATGAGATGGAGAACGAGCTTACCTTGGCGAAGGAGTATATTGCCGGTCTGTGCAGGGATCAGGGGATTGAGATTGAGTAAAAAATAAATTTATCGTTTCTATAGGAAAACCGATGGTATTGACCGCAGTTCGTTCATACCATCGGTTTTTTATGGAACTTATTCACTTTTTATTGGCGGCTGTACATTACTATAGATGTTTTGCCTTGACTTTCCAAAAAATTCATACTACAATAAGAACAATTTTTGTGACAGTGACAGTCTTTCAATGGGGCTGTCAACATTTTCGATAAACCGGAGGAAATATCGTGTCAACAACAGCAGAAGAAATAAAGAAGCGAAGAACCTTTGCCATCATCTCTCACCCGGATGCAGGCAAGACCACCCTGACAGAGAAATTTCTGCTTTACGGCGGAGCCATCAATCTGGCAGGGACGGTAAAAGGGCGGAAGGCTACCAAGCACGCGGTTTCGGACTGGATGGAGATTGAGAAGGAGAGGGGAATTTCCGTCACCTCCTCTGCCATGCAGTTTGATTATGGCGGCTATTGTATCAATATTCTG
>CAYWRB010000374.1:0-3456 GCA_964460025.1 uncultured Hungatella sp. | reverse complement strand
TATTGACTGAATATTTGAAAAGACAGTTGAGATATGCCAGAGGAATGGTTATAATTGAGGGAGGAAGCATCCGTTCATTCTTCTTTTCTTTGGTATAGGAAAGGGGAAAGCCAATGATAATTTCGCCAAAATACGATGCTTTTTTCAAAGAGATGTTCCGCAATGAGACCATAAGGAGATATTTTGTCGGAGATATTCTTGGAATTCCACAGAAGGATATCCGGTCCGTAGAATTAAAGAATACATTTCTGTGGAGGCGATATCGGAAGCAAAAGCTGGGGATTCTGGATATTGTGATAGAACTTAACAGCCGTGAGAAAATAAATATCGAGCTGCAGGTAAAGGCAGTGAAAAATTGGGATAAAAGGCAGTTGTTTTATCTGTCAAAGCTGTATGAGGAAGAACTTCTTTTGGGACAGCGATACGAACGGCTGAAGAGGTGTGTGGGAATCAGTATTTTGGACTTTAATCTGTCGGAGCGGAGGGAGTATCACAGTGTGTACCGTCTGCGGGACCAGAATGGGAATGAATTTTCGGACATTCTGGAGCTGCATGTGATAGAATTGAATAAGGAACTGGCTGGCGATGGGGAAGTGGAAAATTGGATACGTTTTTTTAATGCGAAGACGGAGGAGGATTTAAGGATGATAAAGACGAAGAATCCGGGAATTATGGAGGCTATTGGGGAATTAAAGCGGATGAGTATGAGCAATCCTTTAAGGCTGATGTATGAAGCATATTTAAAAAGAGTGAGGGACGAGAAGGCCAGGGAGGATTATGTGTGGGATCAGGGAAAAGAAGAGGGCGAATTGCTTTTGGCAGAATTGATGAAATGCCTGCTTTCTGATAACCGGACGGAGGATGCAAGGCTTGCGGCAAGTGATGAGGAGGCCAGACAGCGTTTTTATAAAGAATATGGGATTGGGGAAACCATTGGTTCTCAGAACAGGTCGGAAAAAATATTGTGGTAGCCATCAGGCGTGAAATGTGATATACTACATACATGCAGAAAGGTGCGTATCCGTTGGGATCTACGCGCTTTTCTGTTATAAAGCGGACTTTAAGGAGGTGACCGTAGAAGAAACCCGAAAACAGAGGACATTGGAAAGGAGATGCAAGAAGGATGAGTTATTTACAAAACAGAGAGGAATATTTTCAGACCCAGGGAAAATTGTGTGCTGAGAATGACAGGATCAGCAGAGACTTATATCAGGAGCTTGGTGTGAAGGCCGGGCTTCGGGATGAGAATGGCAATGGGGTCCTCACCGGACTTACCAATATTTCAGAGGTGAAAGCCTTTGAATACAAGGACGGAGAGAAGAGGCCCTGCGACGGGAAGCTTCTTTACAGAGGATATGATGTCCGTGATTTGATAAACGGAAGCAGCGGACAGAAATTTGCCTTTGAGGAGGCTGCATATCTGCTGCTGTTCGGGGATTTGCCTGCGGAGCCGCAGCTGAAAGAATTCTGTGATGTGCTGGCGGAAAGCTGTGATATGCCTACTAATTTTACCAGGGATGTGATCATGAAGGCCCCCAGCTATGATGTCATGAACTCTATGACCAGAAGCGTCCTGACGCTTGCATCTTATGATAAACAGACGGCTGATTTAAGCGTGGAGAATGTACTCAGGCAATGTATCCAGCTGATCAGCATATTCCCCATGCTGGCAGTTTATGGATACCATGCGTATAATCATTATGAAAAGGACGGCAGCATGTATATCCACCGGCCGGACAAGGCCCTTTCCATTGCGGAAAATTTCCTGCGTATGATGCGGCCGGACATGCAGTATACGGAGCTGGAGGCAAGAGTACTGGATGTGGCCCTGCTGCTTCATGCGGAGCACGGGGGAGGAAATAATTCTACCTTTACCACAAGGGTGGTGACCTCCTCCGGTTCGGATACCTATTCCGCCATCGCTGCGGCTCTCTGTTCTTTAAAGGGAAAAAGGCACGGCGGAGCCAACATTATGGTTATGCACATGATGGAGGATATCAAAGAGCATATAAAAGATTACGAAGATGAGGAAGAGATTGAAAGGTATCTGCAGAAAATCCTCCACGGGGAAGCCTTTGACCGAAAAGGGCTGATCTATGGAATGGGCCATGCCGTATATTCTCTTTCCGATCCCAGGGAAGTGATATTTAAAGGGTTTGTAGAGAAACTGGCAGCGGCAAAGGGCAGAGAGCATGACCTGGCCCTGTACAATAATATAGAAAAAACCGCGCCAAAGATTATTGCCAGAGAGAGGAAGATTTTTAAGGGAGTCAGCCCCAATGTGGATTTTTACAGCGGGTTTGTATATGACATGCTGGGAATTCCGAGGGAACTGTACACGCCGTTGTTTGCAGTGGCAAGGATTGCAGGATGGAGCGCCCACAGAATCGAAGAGATTGTTTCGGCCAACAAAATTATCCGGCCTGCGTATAAGAGTCTGGTGAAGAAATTGGAATATTCACAGAGAAGCTTAAGGGAGGGAAAGGACGGATGATGAAGCCAATGTTTAATCAAAACGAAGAGATATTTTTTCTGGACAATTTTAATGTGGATCGGATCTTTTATGCCATTGAGCGGACGGATTATCTGTTTCTATATCATATAAAGTGCTGCGAAGGCCAGGGAAGCCAGGGAAAGAGGGTGTATCTGTCTGTGCTGGCAGATACTATGAATATGGCGATACCCCAGATTTCAAAGGCTGTTGAGAATCTTCGGAACAAGGGATATGTATCATGGAAGACCGACAATGAGGCGGGAAAGACATATGTGAAGCTGACCAGCAAAGCGGTGGAACTGATGCGGGATGAACGGGAGCGGATGGAGAATTGTTATAAGCGGATTTTGGAGGAGATAGGAGAAGAGGAGCTGGACAGAACGATCCGGACCATGCAGACAATTGCCGGCATTCTGAAGGAGACGGCGGCCGAATCAAAAGATAAAAATTAAAGCTCCCATTCGCTTTCCGAATATTGTTAAGACGCTGCCATGTCAGAATCTTGTGATTGACAGCCGGCACCAGGTATGCTAGAATAATCCCAGTTTAAACGAGAGGGGTGAAAAGATGAGAAAATAGTTTACTTTTGTTTGCATGAAGATTATCGACAGTGGAAGCCTTGGCCTTGACAGTGAAAAGATACGGCCATTGTTTTTATTATACTGTCTTATCATGTTGCCAAAAGTAGATTATGTTCTCATAACCTCTCTTTTTGTATGCCTGAAATTATGGCTGGCCAGGGTGTATGCGGCTGCGGCAGGATTGACAGACAGGCTTTCGGAATTTTGGAGAATACGGTTATGGTATGTAATGGAACTGTTTGGCGACGGACGGTTCCTGTTTTTATGCTCAGGAGCCGGTGACTTATTCGGGTGGTGCTGAAATAGTGAGTGTTATTTACTCGAGAATTAATGCAACGCTGTACTAGTGTGTTGACACATTTACTTTCAGCCAAATGACGC
>CAYWRB010000373.1:0-3460 GCA_964460025.1 uncultured Hungatella sp. | reverse complement strand
AGCAAATTCCCGAACCAGCCCTCTAACCTCCGGCCCCAGTATCACCAACGCTATCATATTCGGAAGAATCAGCACCCCCAAAGCGCAGTCCTGAATAAACCACACCATATCAATGGTACTTAAGCTTCCGAATATTATCATAATCGGAAACAACATCCGGTAAATAAGCGCCAGCTTCGGCTTCCCCAGATAAGTCAGACTCACATGCCCGAAATACCACTGGCTCATCATGGAGGTTCCGGCAAACAAAATCAGACTAACATAAATCACCTTATCCATTCCCGGCAGCACGCTGCCAAAAGCTGCAGCCGCCAGAACGGAGGCATTGGTATGTGACTGATTCACTCCGGTCAGCAAAACGGCAAAGCCCGTTGTACTGCACATGATTATGGTGTCAATAAACACCTCCATAATCCCATACATTCCCTGCCTCACCGGATGATCCACCTGTGCGGAGGAATGAATCACCGCCGCCGACCCCTCCCCGGCCTCATTGGAGTACAGCCCTCTGGCAACTCCAAAACGCATAGCCTCCTTTATGGTCAGTCCGGCAGCCGCTCCTGCCCCGGCTTTTATGGTAAATGCTCCCTGAACAATGGATTTCAACACCGCCGGAAGCTGCGGTATCCGCAGTACCAGGACAATAAGCCCGCACAGAACATACAAACCGGCCATAATCGGCACAACCTTTTCAGCCGTATGCACCAGGCGCTGAAATCCGCCGCTGATGATAAAAGTCATCACAATGGCCAACAGAATTCCCGTTGCCAAATGAGGCAGGAAAAACCCTTCCATGACCACATTGGAAATGGTATTGGACTGAATCAGTGTGGCCCCGGCATTCTGTATAAACAGAAGCACGGCCACCAGCGCCCCTACCCATTTCATTTTCCAGGCATGGGCTATGTAATACATGGGTCCGCCGATCACTTTATTCTCCTGATCATAACTGTGATAGCGCATTCCCAAGGTAATCTCCCCCAGCTTCGTTGCCATGCCCAGAAATGCCGCCACCCACATCCAAAACAGCGCTCCCGGCCCGCCGGCAAGGATTGCCGTAGAGACTCCCACAATATTGCCGCTGCCCACACAGCTTGCCACTGCCGTACAGAGAGCCTGATAGGAGGAACATGTTCCTGCACCGGCCTGCTTTCCGTCCTTCTCCCTGGCCTCCCTCACAAACTGCCGCAGCACATACGGGAAAAAACGCACCTGCGCAAAACCGGTCATACAGGTATAATAGATCCCAAGTCCCAGCAGGGCAAACAGCATCCAGTCGCCCCACAAATATCCTGAAACTTTTCCAAAAAACAGCTCTATCCTGTCCACGATTCCCCCTTATCCCAGCAGATTCCGTCCTTCGGCCTCCGGCAGCACAAATCCCATAATATGTGCCAGTGTAGGTGCAACATCAATCAGCCGCACATTTTCTATATTCCCTTTGGCAATCCCTTCTCCATAGAGCATAAAGGATGCCCGCATTTCCGGAAACTCTTCACTGTAGCCGTGCTGTGCCTTCTGGGTCGTGCGCGTGCGGCAGTACTCTCCGTCCACATCATCCCGCAGCTCATATCCCTTCTGGGATACCAGCACATAGGCTGCCTGGGGGAATCCGCCCCGGGCCTTTGCCGCCTGGCCGTCCAAGACCTCCAGAATTCCCATATCCTTATTCTCAGCCAGTCTGTCCATGACTGCCTTCAATGCGGCTGCAGCCTCAGCATCATCCGGATTTGCCAGACGGATCTCCGCCGTTCCTCCGGCTCTCTGGCTGAAGGCTTTCCATGAAACCACTTTCCCGTTCCCGTCTGTCTCAATAAGGCCTGCCTGTTTCAGCAGCACGTTGGGAGAAATATTGTGAGTGTTATCCAAGGTACCGTGATCCGACACCACACATACCACCAGATGCTCCCCTGCAATCATTTGTGCTTCTTCAATCAGTTCTCCCAGCATCCGGTCAATTTTTTGCAGGCTTTCTGCCGCCTCCCTGCTGTATACCCCGTTCTGATGGGCACTTTCGTCAAAGCTGGCAAAATAGGCAGACAGGAAAAACGGTTGCTCCTTTGCACGGGGCGCAAGCTTATTCTTTAACATCCACAGGGCTGCCTTTCCTCTCTGGGCATCGCCATGATCCGACAGGTCAAGCCCTCCCGCATACTGCCCGATCTCCTTTTCCATTTCCAAGATCAGTCCCTGAGGCTTTGCTACGGCGTCAATAAACCGGCTGTCCAGCTTAGAACCATCCCACCAGAATTCCGGAGCAATAAAATCCCCCTTTGCGCCGACGGAGGTAGGAAATGCTGTACTGGCCGAACAATATCCGTGTTCTTTGGCTGCCTCCCACAATGTTTTGACCTTATCATTGGCAAACCAGTGCCATGCTCCCATATGTTTTCCTTCAGGGTCAAAGATTCCGTTGTTCACAATCCCGTGGGTTGCCGGATTGGTTCCGGTTATCATGCTCTGATGGCATGGATAGGTAAATGTGGGAAACACACTTTTCATTCCGTCCCGCGCAGTCAGTCCGTTTTCCACAAAGTACCGGGTAATCACCGGCAGTTCAATCCCCAGACGTTTCTGCTCAAAAACAAATTCCGGTTTCAGCGCATCCACGGAAACCAAAAGGACGCTTGGCATTTCTGATTTAATCTCGGCTTTTACACTCATCACTTTCTCCTCCATTTTTTACGTACAGAGTACATCTGTTAATGTTTTTTAGAAATCACTACATGGGTTCCCGCTTCTTCAAAAGCAGCAACCTGCTGTGCAGTTGCCGAAGAATCCGTGATAATCATCGACACCTGCTCAATTCCGCACATCCGGACAAGAGAGTTTATTCCCAGTTTCGAGCTGTCTGCAATCACAACCGTCTCATCGGAAGCTTCCATAAATTTATTCTGTACCACCAAATCTTCCATTCGCTGATACGTGATCCCCCGGTTTACCGATATCCCGCAGGTCGTAAGAAATAAAATGTCAATATTGATATGTGACAAAATCAAGGTAGCCATGTCCGAAAAACATGCCTTTTCCTCCCGATTATAGATTCCTCCGGTCAGAACCAACGTGATTCCTTCCGCATCAGCCAGCTCATTGGCAATGGTCAGAGAATTGGTAACCACGGTAAGCTTGTGGAAGCGGCTCTTAATCACTCTGGCCAGCTCCAGGGATGTGGTCCCGGAATCCAGGGCAATCACCTGCCCTTCCTGAATGCGGCTGGCAGCCTCCAGCGCCACTTCCTCTTTACTCTGAGAATGTTCCGTCTTTCTCTGATCAAAAGACGTATATGCCGCGGCAGCCACGGCACTCTCCGAAGAAGCCTCCGCCCTCATGGCCCCGCCATGAATTCTCTTCAGCATCCCCTGGCCCTCCAGCGTTTCCAAATCCCGACGTATGGTTTCCCGAGAGGTGGAAAACAGGCTGCACAGCGTACTTGTCTTAATACTTTTTTCTTTCATCACTA
>CAYWRB010000372.1:0-3473 GCA_964460025.1 uncultured Hungatella sp. | reverse complement strand
CTATCTGGCACATACTCACAGATTTAAAACCATATACACCGGAAGGCTTTCTTGAGTTGCGTCCTGTGAAGGAATCAAAGGTACTGACTACTTCACAGGCACTTAATCTTCTGAAACAACGGGGGTATATCATTAAAGATGAGGCTGTTCCTGTTGCCTGATTAGGTGTTGTGTCTATATTTATTTTTTTCAGCCACCGAAAGATGGCTTGTTTGCTATGCCCTTTTGTTTTTCTCTATCCACTAGTTTTTTGTTTCAAACTTATCACCTCTTTAAGTTATATTATATGAAATATTAGTGAAAAAACAATCTTTTTATCAGCAAAAATATTGTTAACAAAAAGCACTTGACGAATACCCCAGGATGATATAGAATAAGAAAAAAGTTTCAGGAGGAGTTTGCATGTTAAGTGTCGTTGTAATGGAGAAAATTGCAAAATAAATATTGCAGGGGTGATTTTTGGTTTGCGCCAGGGGTCTGCCCATTGGTTGGCAATGCGAATTGCCAGCATTTTCGCCTTACAACTGCTTAATATTGTGGTTTATAGATTCCATAAATGATATTGGCATGACTGTATGGTCATGCTGTTTTTTTGCAGAAAATGTGTCCCGGGAAGCAACGTACTCCCCGTGGATGCCAAGCACTTTATTTGTGGACGCTGCAGGTTCATTATCACAGAGATTTAAGACCATAATATCTTAATGCATTTAAGGTATTTATGGTCTTTTTGCGTTTAAGGCGATGTTATTTTAGAATGAGAGGACAAAGAAATGAATATTGACAGACAAATTGAATTGGATAAGGTAAAGGAAATTTGGGCTGACCTGGCTGTTACGGACCAGGCGAAGGAAAAAATCTGGGAGGCTTCCCTGCTCTTTTCTGATAATGAATTGAAAAAGCAGTTAAGGGATACTACGGATGCAAGGCTTTTGATTGAAAAAGCAGGAACACCGCCTTTACAGAATATTTCCGAGATAAAAGAGATTCTGCTGATTGTGCAGAAGGAGGGCTGCCTGACAACCTATCAGCTGGAGCGGGTAGAAAAGGTGCTGGCTGCGGTAAAGCGTTTGAAGGACTATCTGGAGAGAGGGAAAATGTATGGGAATTCCCTGGCTTATTATGAGGAAAACCTGGATTCCCTTTCCCGGCTACGGGAGGAAATATGCGATAAAATCCGAAACGGCGCTGTGGATGACTGCGCATCCAGGGAATTGAAGCAGATACGGAACCAGATAATAAAATGTGAGGAACAGATGAAGCAGAAGGCGGAGCAGATGCTTCGTTCCCACAGGGAATGTATGGCAGATAACTACTGCACGGTTCGGAACGGGCGGCTCTGCCTTCCGGTGAAAAAAGAATATAAATTTAAGATACCCGGAAGTGTTATCGACAAATCTTCCACAGGCAATACCCTTTTTATGGAGCCGGCAAGTGCGGCAAAGTATTATGAAGAATTGCAGCTGCTGAAAATAGGCGAAGAAAATGAAGAGTATCGCATTTTATATGCCTTATCCGCATTGGTTTCGGAATCGGCGCCGGCGTTAAGAGAGAATCTGGAAATGATTGAAAAGCTGGATTTTATATTTTCCAAGGGTAAATTAAGCATTGATATGGATGCGGTAGAGCCATCCATCCACAGGCAACGGAGAATCACGCTGGCCGGGGCCAGGCATCCGCTGATGGAAAGGGCAGCGGCAGTGCCGTTGGAGTTTGACATAGGAGATGAGGTACGGGGGATTGTTATAACAGGCCCCAACACGGGAGGAAAGACGGTGGCAATTAAAACGGTTATGCTGAACTGCATCATGGCACAGTGCGGGCTGCATGTCACATGTAAACAGGCAGAGATATGTATGAACAGTTCTTATCTGTGCGATATCGGGGACGGCCAGAATCTGTCAGAAAACTTGTCTACCTTTTCCGCCCACATCACCAATGTGCTGGAAGTATTAAGTGAAGCGGGGAAGGACAGCTTTGTTATCATGGATGAACTGGGTTCCGGGACAGACCCTGCGGAAGGCATGGGAATTGCAATTGCCATATTGGAGGAGCTTAAGAAGAGCGGCGCCCTTTTCCTGGTGACAACCCATTATCCGGAAGTAAAGGAATATGCGGCAAAGGAAGAGAATATGGTCAATGCGCGAATGACCTTTGATAAGGAAACCCTGCGTCCTACCTATCAGATGATAATCGGAGAAGCCGGCGAGAGCTGTGCGTTTTATATTGCAGACAGGCTGGGAATGCCCAACCATATGCTGAGGGCAGCCATTTGTGCCGCATATGGACAGGATGCGGTAAAGTCCTATGGGTTTCAGAAGCCGGAATCGGATATCATGAAAAAAAGCGCTGCCAAGATTACCTGGGCGAAGACAGGGGACAACAGGACAAAACTCAGCGTCAAATATAAAATTGGAGACAGTGTAATGGTTTATCCTGAGAAGAAAATAGGTATTGTGTGTGTACCTGTCAACGAAAAAGGCGTGCTAAGGGTACAGCTGCCTGATAAAAAGATTTGGATTAATCATAAGCGGGTAAAACTCCATGTGGCGGCAGAGGAGCTCTATCCGGAGGATTATGATTTTTCAATCCTGTTCGAAAGTGTTGAGAACCGGAAATTACGGCATGACATGGAGAGGAAATATATGGATGCCGTAATAGAGTGCTCAGAGTAGCTATGGAGTTTCCGGAAGGAGAAAGGTACATTTACCGATACCTGTATGTATCGGGGAATATGGTATACGATGTTATGAAACATGAGGGAATGCACGTAAGAGAGAAAAATTTTGTATTTTGGAAAGGAACGGTAAAAACATGGAGCGTATTATAAAGTCAATGGAAGACAAGTATCTTTTTCCGTCATTGGAATTGGTTGAGGAGGTATTTGCAGAAAGTATGAATCCGGAAGAGGGAAAGATGGTACGGCGGCTGGTTGAAGAGATTCGAGCAAAAAAATATTATATACCTGAGTTGGAGCTTATTATGGTGGACGAAAAGGACGAGATTATGGGGTATGCAATGTTTTCCCGTTTCCATATTGAGGGAAGGTATGAGAACCAGCTGTTGATACTGACGCCGGTTGCCGTGAAAACACGGCTTCAGAGACAGCATATTTCCAGGGATATTCTAGAATATGGTTTTTTAGTTGCTGAGGAAATGGGATTTGAGGCCGTTCTTGTTGAGGGAAATCCGCGCAATTACGAAAGCCGCGGCTTTATGCCAAGCTACAGGTTCGGAGTAGAGGCAGGGCCTGATATAAAATTGCCTCATCCGGATTGCCTGATGATAAAGGAACTGAAAGAAGGGAGCTTGAGCAGAATAAAGGGGGTCGTTGACTATTCTTTTTATGAGGCGCTTCGTGAGGGATGATATGGGGAGGCCTGGTTCGCTGTCATTACGTGTATCCTTTCGGTTAATCAACGCCTTTTAATTGACAAATTTAAGTGAAATTAATATAATAAGCTTAATTGTTAATG
>CAYWRB010000371.1:0-3481 GCA_964460025.1 uncultured Hungatella sp. | reverse complement strand
TACAGATAACCCGTTTATCACCCCGCAGCTTCCAGGCCAGCTGTCCGTGCCCCACATCCACGGCATAGACTTTTTCCGCCCCGTTCTGCAGCATACAGTCCGTAAATCCTCCGGTAGAAGCCCCTACGTCCATGCATATCTTCCCTTCCAGGGACAGTCCGAACCGGTTTATGGCCTTCTCCAGTTTCAGACCTCCCCGGCTCACATAGGGGAGAGTACTTCCGCGGACCTGAATATCAGCCGTATCTTCAAATGTAGTCCCGGCCTTATCCTCTTTCTGGCCGTCCACATATACGATCCCGGCCATAATCACTGCTTTCGCTTTCTCTCTGGATTCCGCCAGATTCCTCTTCACCAAAAGTACATCCAGTCGTTCTTTCATCAGGTTCCTCTCTCTCGTACCGGTTATCAGCAAATCCATGTTCCCTCATTCTGCGGATAATGGAGTCACTGTCTATTCCCAGCGCCTCCCTCAGTAAGGACACATTGCCATGTTCTACATACGCGTCCGGCAGGGCAATATTCAACACCTTTACCTTAGGATAATGTTCATGGACATAGGCTGTCACCTGCAGTCCAAAACCGCCCTGAAGCACATTTTCCTCCAGGGTTACCAAATACTCGTGAGTCTTTGCAAGACTGTCCACCAGCTGAAAATCAATGGGTTTTATGAAACGTCCGTTGACCAGAGTCACATCTTTTCCTTCCGCATTCAGCTTATCACGAATATGTTCCGCCGTGCTTACCATACTTCCCACAGCCAGCAGCGCAAGTTCCCTCCCCTGGTATAGGATCTCGCCTTTTCCATACTCAATCGGCGCGTTAAACTCTTTCAGCCCCCGGTAAGCCTTTCCCCTTGGATACCGAATCGCGATGGGTCCGTCATACCCAATGGCAAATTCCATATCACGCCGCAGTTCCCACAGATTCTTAGGGGCCAGAACACTCATATTGGGAATGGATGTCAGATAAGAAAGATCAAAAATCCCCTGATGTGTCTCCCCGTCGCTTCCCACCAGCCCGGCCCTGTCCACGGCAAATACTACCGGAAGATTCTGAAGGCAGACGTCGTGAACGATCTGGTCGTATCCTCTCTGCAGAAAGGAAGAGTACACCGCTACCACCGGCTTGAGACCGGCCGCAGCCATCCCGGCCGCACTGGTTACTCCATGCTGTTCCGCGATCCCCACATCAAAAAAACGGTCCGGATATAGTTTCTGAAAACGGTTTAATCCTGTCCCGTCAGGCATTGCCGCCGTAACTGCCACGATTCGTTCATCCTTCTCTGCCAGGTGGCACAATTCCTTAGAAAATATCTCTGTATAGGAAGGGTAGATCTTCTCCCCTTTGGGCTTTCCGGTCTTGATATCAAAAGGCTCCACCCCATGAAACCGGTCCGGGTATTTCTCCGCCGGAAGATATCCTTTCCCCTTTTTCGTCAGCACATGAACCAGCACGGCATGGTTCAGCCTTTTGGCCTCCTTTAATACCCTGCACAGCTGTTTCATATCATGGCCGTCCACCGGCCCCAGATAGGTAATCCCCATATTTTCAAAAAGCATCCCCGGAATAAGCAGCTGTTTGATTCCCTGTTTGGTCCGGCTGATTTTGTCAAGAATCTTGGGCCCGGCCACCGGAATCTTTTCCAACGCATTGGTTACATTCTTCTTAAAGTCATTGTAACCGTCCCCCGTACGGATACTGCTTAAATATTTGGACATGCCTCCTACATTTTCGGAAATGGACATCTCATTATCATTTAATATGATAATAAAATTCTTTTCTATCCTGGCAGCGTTGTTGAGAGCCTCGTAAGCCATACCTCCGGTCAATGCCCCGTCCCCGATGATCGACGCCACATAATAGTCCTGGCCTCTCAAATCCCTTGCCAGGGCCATGCCCAGGCCTGCGGAGATGGATGTGGAACTGTGTCCGGTGTTAAATGCATCGCAGGGGCTTTCCTTGGTCTTTGGAAATCCGCTGATACCGCCAAATTGGCGCAACTCGTCAAATGCATCCTTTCGTCCGCTTAGAATCTTGTGAGTGTACGACTGATGGCCCACATCCCAGATGATCTTATCCTTAGGAAGGTCAAAAATCCGATAGATCGCCATGGTAAGCTCCACCACTCCCAGGTTAGACGCCAGATGTCCCCCCGTAGTGCTGATCTTCTCAATGAGAAACTCTCTGATTTCTTCAGCCAGTTTCTCCAGTTCCTCCTGATTCAAGGCCTTGATGTCCTGAGGCCCGTTTATCCTCTCTAACATAACACCTTTCCTATCTCTGAGTTATTCTGCGCTGGCTGCGGTTCCTTATTTCTCCCTTGTCACCAGCATCATGATCAGGTCCTTCATAAATCCATGGTCTCCCGGAAGGCTTTCCAGAGCTTCCACCGCCTCTTCTGACAGGCGCTCTACCTCCCGCCTTGCCTGCTCCATCCCATATAATGTGACATAAGTGGTCTTATGGTTCTTCTCATCGCTGAGTACCGGTTTTCCCAAAGTCTCCTGGCTGCTGGTCAGATCCAGAATATCATCCTGAATCTGAAATGCCATCCCCACGCAGGAAGCCATCCGCTCCACGGTCTTTACCTGAGCCTCATCAGCGCCGGCCAAAACCGCACCGATCATCATGGATGCCTCCAGAAGGGCTCCTGTCTTTAAGCGATATACAAAATCCAGCTGCTCCTTTGTCATGGGCTTTCCCGTCAGCTCCACATCCGCCGTCTCTCCGCCGATCATGCCATGGATACCGGATTTGGAAGCCAGAAGCCCCATACACCTGCCTACCGCTTCATAGTCTTTTGTATAATCAAGGGCCTTTGCTGCTGTCTCGAAGGCATAGCCATAGAGGCCGTCCCCTGCCAGCACAGCCATATCATAACCGTATTTCACCCAGGTTGTGTCGCGCCCTCTGCGGAGCCTGTCGTTGTCTATGCAAGGCAGGTCGTCATGGACCAAAGAAAAGGTATGTATCATCTCCATGGCTGCCATAAACGGCTCCACCTCACGGCCGCAGCCTCCAAACATCCGGTATACTTCTCTCATAAACAGAGGCCGCAGCCGCTTTCCCCCTGCCTTGATGCTATAATTCATAGCAGCTACCAGAACCTTGGACTGCCCTTCCTCCTTTGGCAGATAACCTTCGATCACCTGTCCTACCTGGATTGTGTATTGATTCAGAAGTTCTTTAGAATGGTTCATTCTCTCCTTCCTCCGACAAGATTGCTATCTTTTTTTCCACCTTCTCAATTTTCTCGCTGCATGCCTTCACCATCTTCATCCCTGATTCATAGAGGGCAAAGGTGTCTTCCAGGGAACTGTCCCTGTCTTCCATCTTTTCTATAATAAATTCCAGCTCTTTTAATGTGCTCTCGATCGACAGATCCTTCTGCTCCTCTTTGGAAACCGGATCTTCCATCACTTCTGGCTGGCTGTCATCTTTTTTCAAATCCATCCACCTTCTTTCCACCTATTACTGC
>CAYWRB010000370.1:0-3494 GCA_964460025.1 uncultured Hungatella sp. | reverse complement strand
GTATCGGGGAGGATGGTACAGATGGTTATGAGGATAACAGGGAAAAGGCAGGATGACGCTTTGACTATGACCGGCACAGAGAGAGGAACGAAATAACATGGGTGAATTATTGGGAGGATCCGTATTTTTTGGAGTATTTATCACATTGATTTCCTATGAGATTGGTTCTCGATTGAAAAGCAGATGGAAGCTGCCGATCTTTAATCCGTTGCTGATTGCCATTGTTTTGGTAATCCTGTTTTTGAAGATCCTTGGCATGGACTATGATACGTATTATGAGGGGGCAGAATATATCAGTTACCTGCTGACTCCGGCTACAATCTGCCTGGCGGTTCCGCTGTATGAACAGCTGGAACTGTTGAAGAAGAATTATAAAGCCGTGTTTGTGGGAATTATTTCAGGCGTCTTGACCAGCCTTTGCAGTATTCTCCTGCTGGCATGGATATTTCAGTTGGATCATGCATCTTACGTTACGTTGCTGCCAAAATCGATCACAACGGCCATCGGCATGGGCGTCTCTGAGGAACTGGGGGGATATGTGTCCATTACAGTGGCAGTCATTATTGTCACGGGGGTGCTGGGAAATATGTGTGCTGAGACAGTCTGCAAGATTTTTAAGATTCATGACCCTATTGCCAGGGGGATTGCCATAGGAACCTCATCCCATGCCATAGGAACGGCAAAGGCTATGGAGATGGGGGCGGTTGAGGGAGCTATGAGCAGTCTGTCTATTGTGGTTTCAGGAATCTTGACGGTTGTCTGTGCAAATATTTTTGCGCCATTTGTGTGACAGGAGAGGGTGTTGTGGGAACAGAATCAAGAGAATACCAGAAAGTAATCAGCTATCTGTGCGGGCTGGTAAAAACAAAGGAGCTGTCTGCTGGTTCTAAGCTCCCTACGGAGAGAAAGCTGGCTCAGACGCTGGCAATCGGGCGGAACTCAACGAGAGAGGCACTGCGGGTACTGGAGCATATGGGAGTGATTGAGTGCAGACAAGGCTCCGGAAATTATTTTGTAGGAGATATGTCAAAGACCATATCGGAAGTCATCGAGATGATGCTTTTGCTAAGACAGGTTACCCGGGAGGAGATTATCGCATTCCGAAGGGATATGGAAAAGGCAGTCTGCAATCAGATCATTGCCAGAGGCAGCATAGGCAGATGGGGGGAGAAGATAGAGCATATTCTTGAGGCAGAGATGGAATCCCGGCTGTTGGAAGAACAGATAGAGGCAGACAGGAGCTTTCACTATATGTTGATCTCAGCCACGGAGAATCAGCTGTGGATCTGCATTTCGGAGTCAATTGTACGTATCTATCAAAACTGGATTGAGTGTGTGTTGGAAAGCGCGGATCCGGAGTTGAAATGCCGTCTTAGCCAATGCCACAAGAAGATGCTTTTGGCGTTAAAGAAGGGTTCAAAGGAAGAGGTAGAGAAAGCCATTGATGCACATTATGACCTGGTACATAGCAGGTTGAAGGAAAGAGAGGAACAATGTAATGGTAAAACATGTGATTTTATGGAAGCTTAAGAAGGAACTTTCACCGGAGGACAGACAAAAGGTGAAGGACGGCGTAAAAAAGGGTCTGGAAAGTCTGGAAGGGAAAATACCAGGGCTTTTGAGCATAAAAGTCCGGTCAGAAGGTCTTGATTCCTCCACGGCGGATCTGATGCTGGATTCTGCATTTGCCAGTGAGGAAGCTTTGAAGGAATATCGTGTGCATCCCGCACATGTTCAGGTGGCAGATACGAAAGTAAGGCCTTATGTGGAGACCAGGCTGTGTCTGGATTATGTGGAGGAAGATTCCTGAATGAAAGGACTTATGGAGTCTGCCAGGTGAGCCGATGTTTGCGGTGGAGAAAAGGAGGTTCTAAATTGCTGCTGACAGGAAATCTTGCTTTTGAGGAGTTTCTGCCAGCAGCTTTTTTGATGCTTTGGAACTTAAGTTGTCTTGATCCCTTTTTCAATGATCCCAAAGCCCAAGGGATAGGGGCCGGTATGTACACCGATAGTGGCTCCGATCTGATAGACAGGCATTTCTTTTATATCATATCCATGTGCCTGAAGTACGGACAATGCCTGGTCGCGGAAGGCAAGTCCTTCTTCAATGTCATATCCATATCCAACCGCAAGACTGTAGCGTTGGATATCCGAACCGCTTTCCTGCAGGTATTCCAGGAGAAGGTTCATGACCTTTTTCAATGTCCGTTTCCGTCCCCTATCTACGCCGGAGGGAAAGATCTCTCCCTGTTTCAGAGTAATTACAGGCCGAAGGTCCAGGACGCTTCCTGCAAGAGCAGACACCTTTCCAATGCGTCCTCCATGTTTTAGATACTCCATATTTCCTACGGTGAAGAAGATCCTGCCGGTGCTTTTGATCTCCTCCAAACGTGCAATGGTATCCTCATAACTGGCACCGTGGTCTCTTAAGTCTGCCGCCTCCAGGACATACAGTCCCTGAAGGACCGTATTGATTGTGGCGTCGATCACTGTGATCCTGGCCTGAGGGTAGGTTTCCAGCACCAATTCCCTGGCATTGAGTGCGGACTGCATGGAACCGCTGAACTTGGTGGTGATGCAGATACAGATAACCGGAATACCTGATTCTGCAAAAGGAAGGAATACCTCCTCATAATCTTGGATGGAAGGCATAGAGGATTTGGGAAAGACCCCTTTCTTGTCCACCATCTGCTGATAGAAATCCCGAACGCCGATTTCTGCAATTTCTTTAACATAATGTTCATCATCAAAGGATACGTAAAAGGGCACTACCGTGATATTTTTTTCCTGTGCCAGTTCAGGTGGTAAATCACAGGAGCCATCGCTGATGATGTGGAATGCTTCTTTCATATGAAAACCTTCTTTGCATAAATTGGTGTGCATCCCCGGTCAGAAGTATGGCCGGAGAAGGTGGTACAATGACATATCGGCTGCCCTAAAAGAATCAGGCAGCCTATATTTACATATAGAATACTACGTTTAGAGTGAAAAAGCAATCATTTCGTCAATAAAACCTATTGTGATATAGTTGTACAAAACACATAATATCGTTAATAATACTAAATGAAGGACCGGCAAAAAAAATTGTAAAAAATTTGAAAAAGTTGTTGACAATTGGAAAATGATCTGGTATTATAATTCTCGCCCCGTGAGGGAAGCGGCCGAAACAGCCTTCCGATATTTGGCTGTCTGAGGCCAGAGAACCTTGAAAACCAAAGATTGAACAGTATGTAAAACCCTGAAAATTCTAAAAAATAAGGCTGAGTTTAACAGCCTGAATTTGAGAGAATTCGGAACGGACCTTGAGGACCGGAAGGGACTTAAGGGATGAACCAAACAACAGTAAACGGGAAAAGGATTAGCCAAGAGTTAGTCTTGAGTCTTAACAAGGAAGTGCGCTGATGCGCACGCAGGTCAGCAGCCTACGGCTGGTGACAAGTTTTAACATGAGAGTTTGATCCTGGCTCAGGATGAACGCTGGCGGCGTGCTTAAC
>CAYWRB010000369.1:0-3503 GCA_964460025.1 uncultured Hungatella sp. | reverse complement strand
ACCTGCTGCCATTACGTTTTCGTACGGTCAGCGCAGTAAATGCGCAGACCTATCTAAACTGTTACATGGAATCCACCGGAAACGGAAAGGTTACAGACTTCCTCCTTGACAAACCCTCAATAGCAAGGTATACTTTTTATTGTTAATCAGCCATAAAGTTTCCGTGCAGCCGGGGAGATAGCGGTGCCCTGTACCTGCAATCCGCTCTAGCAGGGGTGATGTCTCACCTCGGGCAGTCTGTTGCAGAGCTGCCCTGTGTAAGTGGCGATGACGTTCGGGTCTTACGCAACAGAAATCTATGAACCGTGTCAGGGCAGGAATGCAGCAGCACTAAGTGGAATCTTCTGTGTGACGTGAGGGTGCCTGGACCGAGTTAACTGCACAGGTAACGTCTGTGATACCTGCACAAAGTGAGACGCACGGATTTTATAATAATTTACCGTAATAGAACCTGAGATTGTATGTAGATGCAGAATATGTCTGCCTTTATAGAATCTCAGGTTTTTCAGTTTACCTCTTGCCCCGGAAAAAGCTTTGTATTATAATCATACAATGGGCTTTACCATTTCACAGAGAGAGGAAGGGAAAAGATATGATTAGAATTGGTATGTTAACCAGCGGTGGCGATTGTCAGAGTTTAAATGCGACCATGCGCGGTGTTGCTAAATCATTGTACAAAATTTATGATGGAGAAGTAGAGATTATTGGATTTGAAGACGGGTACAAAGGGTTGATTTATGCGGATTACCATGCGATGAAATCATCAGATTTTTCCGGCATTCTGACGAAAGGAGGAACCATCCTGGGAACCTCCAGACAGCCCTTCAAGCAGATGCGTGTGCCGGACGAGAACGGCCTGGATAAAGTTGAGGCCATGAAGCACACCTATCGCAAATTAAAATTAGAGTGTCTTGTAGTTTTAGGAGGCAATGGAAGCCAGAAGACAGCCAACCTTCTTTCGGAGGAAGGATTGAATGTAGTCTCTCTGCCCAAGACCATTGACAATGACCTTTGGGGCACTGAGATGACCTTTGGATTTCAAAGCGCGGTCAATGTAGCCACCAGTGCCATTGACTGTATTCATACAACGGCTGCTTCCCACGGCCGGGTATTTATCGTGGAAGTTATGGGCCATAAAGTAGGATGGCTGACGCTTCACGCAGGAATCGCAGGCGGAGCGGATATTATTCTGATTCCGGAGATTCCCTATGACATTAATATTGTGGTGGATGCGTTGAATAAGAGAAATAAACAGGGAAAGCGCTTTTCGATTCTGGCTGTTGCGGAGGGAGCTATCTCCAAAGAAGATGCCAGCTTAAGCAAAAAAGAACTGAAGGAAAAGAGGAAAAACGGAATTGTATATCCGTCAGTAGCTTATGAGCTGGGGGCAAAGATTGAAGAGATGACAGGTCAGGAGGTCCGCGTAACTGTACCGGGACATACCCAGAGAGGCGGCGAGCCGTGTCCTTACGACAGGGTATTATCCACCAGGCTAGGTGCGGCGGCAGCAGAACTGATCAGACAAAAAGACTATGGATATATGGTTTGCGTGAAACACGGTGAGATAAGCAAGGTACCACTGGGAGAAGTGGCAGGCAAATTGAAAACCGTGGATCCGGATTGCTCTATCATCAAAGAAGCGAAGATGGTGGGCCTCTGCTTTGGAGACGAGTAATTTTGATTATCATAGCAGATAGGAGTTAAGCTCATGTCCTATATGGCATTGTACCGCAAATGGCGTCCAAGGGGCTTTCAGGATGTAAAAGGCCAGGACCACATTGTCCGAACATTGAAAAATCAGATAACCTCCGGAAGAATCGGACATGCGTACTTATTTTGTGGAACCAGAGGCACCGGAAAGACCAGCATTGCCAAAATTTTTGCGAAAGCGGTGAATTGTGAGGATCCGCAGGACGGCAGCCCCTGCGGTCAGTGTCAGACATGCAAAAATATTGCGTCCGGTGCGTCTCTGAATGTGGTGGAGATTGATGCTGCTTCCAACAATGGTGTGGAGAATATCAGGGATATCAGAGAGCAGGTACAGTATCCTCCTACGGAGGGAAAATACCGGGTTTATATCATCGACGAAGTGCATATGCTTTCTACAGGTGCATTTAACGCACTTCTTAAAACACTGGAAGAGCCGCCGGCCTATGTGATTTTTATTTTGGCCACTACGGAGGTTCACAGGATTCCCATCACGGTGCTGTCCAGATGCCAGAGATATGATTTCAAGAGGATTACCATACAGACCTTAGTGGATCGTCTAAGGGAGCTTTCTCTTGCAGAGCAGATTGATGTGGAAGAAAAAGCGTTGACTTATATTGCCAAGGCGGCAGATGGGTCTATGCGTGATGCACTGAGCCTGTTGGACCAGTGTGTAGCCTTCCATTTTGGAGAGACCCTGACTTATGACCATGTTTTGGATATTTTGGGGGCAGTGGATACCAGCATTTTCAGCCGGATGTTCCGGGCCGTGACGGAGGAGAAGACAAAGGACTGCATCTGCCAGTTGGAGGAACTGGTGCTGCAGGGACGGGAACTAGGACAGTTTGTCACGGATTTTATCTGGTACTTAAGGAATCTTCTGCTGCTTCAGGCATCAGGAGGCGGGGAGGAACTTCTGGATATGTCCTCGGACAATAAAAAACTGTTGGAAGAGGATGCCGGGAGAACGGACGGAGAGACACTGATGCGTTATATCAGGGTGTTTTCAGACCTTTCGAACCAGCTTCGCTATGCCAGTCAGAAGCGCGTATTGACGGAACTGGCATTTATTAAATTGACCAATCCTCAGATGGAGCATACTTATGATTCTGTCATTGAACGTCTGAATAAGATTGAGGAACAGCTGGAGGAAGGCGTCGTTACCTCACAGCCCGTGCCGGGCCGGATACCGGCTGCTGTGCCGGCTGCATATGTAGGACAACAGCCGGCGGCAGGCATGGGAAGTCCGGGCGCTCTTGCGGCAGCCGGTACAGCGCCATACGAAGGTTATCCGGCAGGAGCCCCAGGGGCGACGGCATACGGCGCTGCTTCGTCAGGAACGTCTCCGGAACAGATATCTCTTCCCAAGGCTCAGCTGGAGGATCTGCAGCTGATCCGCAATGAATGGGGGAAGATTGTGAAAACGCTGGGGGGAGTGATTCGCTCCAGTTTTCGCGACACCGTAGTAGAGCCAAGCGGTGACAGCTGCCTGTGTGTGGTATTTTTAAACCCGGAGAACTATGAGATCGGCAGACGCCCTACGATCATGGGAGAACTGGAGAATTACGTGAAAAACACATATGGAAAAGATATTTATTTTAAGTCCCGTCTCATAGGAAATGGAGAACGGCTGGATACGATCTATGTCAGTGAAGAAGAACTGAAAGAACGCATCCATATGGATATTGTAATAGAGGAGGAACGCTTGTGAGGTCTGGCCTCACAACTGGAATGCGTTCCAACGACTTGGCAGGTGACGCGCAGCGGCGCGTGCCGATTCATTGATTGAGGAGGAA
>CAYWRB010000368.1:0-3506 GCA_964460025.1 uncultured Hungatella sp. | reverse complement strand
AGTACTGGTTGGATGTCAGCTTTGAACCTGCACGAAGCAGGTCAGCTGATTCCCATAATTCTGCTTCTAATTTACGAATATTAATCATTGGCTTTTCCTCATTTTCTTTATCTGTTATTCGAATTACTCCCAAGGGCAATTCAAAGTGCGAATTCTGCCTTTTAAAATCTCTCCAAAAGGTTTATTGGACACTTTGGGATGAATCTTTGGCGTTTTGGAAATCATCTCTCTCAATATTCGATCCTAAATCAATAGAAAATATAATAAGTTTTCAGCTTTTTCTTCCAAAGTAGGATATAAGTCTTCTCCTGCAAATCTTTGATAAATTGTTCCGAGGCTCCCTTTAAACGCGGCACCTGTTTTTTGCCCGGATAATTCTTCTTTTAGAGCATTATTAATATGCTTACTAATTGTTTTTATGTCGTGTTCAAACAATTTTGACAGTTGATTTCATTGGCGACTATAAGATCAGAAACAGTTTAATGTTTGACACAACAGTTCATCCATTTCGCATATCAATCAAAAATAGTTCCATTTAATTACTATTATTATACCAACGAGTCACAAAACCCATAACAATATTTGCGTGCAAGTTTTACAGCGAATCTATTGATACTATAAAAATAGGCACCATACCTCTTATCCAAAAAAGGCCGCTGCCTATCCTAAACCACTTCGCTCATTCCAAATCCTTCATCAGAACAGCTTCATCCAGCACAATAGGTTAAGTTATGCCTTTTGCTTTGGAACAAACTCAATCTTCAAAACCATATCCATACCTTCCGCTAATTTTTTCAAAAGGTTTATCGAGGGGTTCCTGGTTCCATGTTCCAATTTACTAATATCTGCCTGATTAATACCGGTGCGCTGTGCCAACTCTTTCTGGGTAAGATTTTTAGATATTCTTGCTTTTACGATCGCCTTGATAACATCCATTTCCGGCTGCATATCATTGTACTCTTTTTTAAATTCCTCATCCTGTAACTGCTCATTCAAGAAATCATCAAATTTTTTCATTTCTCACCCATCCTTTCAAGATAATCCTTGCGATATCGTTTCGCTCTATCTAATTCTGCCTTTGGTGTTTTCTGTGTTTTCTTAATAAAACCATTGGTTAATACTATTTTTCCATCATAATAGAAAAAGTATAACACTCTTGAGATATCACTGCCAACTTTCCCTCGTATCTCAAAAATGCCATCATCCAAATACTTACTATAGGGTTCTCTTAATTGATTGCCATATTCCTGCAAAATACTGATTATACCGGAAAGTTTAGCTCTCATTTTTTTATCAAGGTTCATTAGAAAATCCTGCACCGGAATTTCACCATTTTTCGTCTCGTAAAATATTACTTCATAATTTGCCATATCGTCTCCTTTTAAGTATTATATGGCATATATGACATATTGTCAATCCATATGAATCTTTTCGCAGAAAGTTACCTTTTCAGTGTTCTCTATCATACCGGCCTTAGAGTCCTCCCGCATGGTTTTTACTTTCTCAACGCTTTAGGCTCCGTTTGATAATTGTGATTTTATAATGTGGGAGGATACCTGTTCATATTTCCTGCTTGGGTGTGCCGTTAGCGGGCAGCTGGTATTTCATTCTAAAATGAAATATCCATCAAATAGGCAGTTTTCAAAAGGTCATTTTACCCATTGCTTATTAGCCACTGGTTTTCCATGGCCGAAATATATCGTTCTATTGCCGATACTGCCTATCTTCCTTGCACTTTCTAACATATTGTCCCTGTTATGATACAGCATAGAAACCGTAGGATAAAACATATTCATCAATGCATCACCTACTATCAAATGTTTACTGTCCACATCAATACCAATGGAACCATCCGTATGGCCCGGCAAAGAAATGATATGTGCATTTATTCCATAATTGGATAAACTGTCATCATTATGTAATAATATATTGGGCTTAAACCCCGGCATAGAGCGAACTGCAAATTCCTTGAGGGATACCGATAAAACGATTTTCCCTAAAATATTTGTAGCAGCCAGCGATTGATTTGTGTTTGACAGAATCAAATTACAATCGTTCTCATTCATTCCAATGGGAATTCCTAACGAATCCGATATTTGGGCAGCATTTTCAGCATGGTCAAAATGTGCGTGGGTCAGGATAATCAGTTTAACGTTATAAGATTTACATGATTCAATCACCTTGTCAATAAACTCTTTTTTTCCTGTATCCACCAATATCCCATTTGTTCCATTTTCAATAATATAGCAATTAACATTACCACATTTTATTCGATGAATTTCACTCATTTTTTTCTCCTACAACTGGAAGTTGTCCATTAACCCAAATCTCATGGGTCTATGCCCAAAAAAGTCACTGGCGCATCGGGATCAGGCTTGCTTTCTGCCGGGTCGTTAACGGTGATATTATTTTCCCTGAGCCGCCTGGCGGGCCTTTTTCCGCCGCTTTAGGATGATGGCACAGACAATGTCGACGAGGATGAACACCACGATCCACAGCTTGCTGACAATCTTGTAGCCGGGCTGCTGAAGGGCGAACTCGCCTATGGTGAGATATTCATCCCCCACACATTCCACAAAGTGAGCACTGTCCGCATAGCCCTCGCTGGAAAGGGCGCCGGAGTAGCCGGAGGGCAGGTTCAAAGTGTTCCAGCGGCCCACAGGCAACAGGTACAGGGCATCGCCGCTTTCCGTGGTGCCGATGCCCTGAATGTGCGCGTCACCGGAGAGATGACCGATGACTATCTCGCCATTGGGCAGGGTCAGGTTGTAGTACCGCTGGTTTTCCACTACATCTGCGGATTTGTAGTGGGTCACTTCCAGGGCAAAGGTATCATACTGCTGGATGTCCGCCAGAGAGGTGGCGTGGGGTGTGTTTTCGGCGGCATCATAGCCTACGCTGCCCGGGCCAGCCTCCACTGTCTCCAAATAGGCCGGGTAGGCGTTTTTCTCGATGTAGGACTGGTAGAGAGGTACGGTGGCGTACATGACCGCCAAACTGCAAAAGATGGCCACGGCAAAAGATATGGCTAGGTGGGTGGGAATTTTAACACGCATAATAGACACTCCTCCTTGTATATTTATATTTTTTGGGAAATCGATTATTTACCTGCTCTTACCACATAGTAAATAACTATATTGCAGAAGATTATAACTGTGCCCGTCTTTGCTGTCTATTTTAGGCACTGAAGAAACCATTGTAAAACCTAACGATTTTGCCAATCCATTAGAAGCTCTGTTTTCCTCTCTTGTTGAATAAATAAACTCTTTTGCTCCAAATTCTTCTCTGCAATATTGAATCAAACCTTGAAGAATCTGTTTGCCAAACCCTTTCCCTACATAATCCGGTCCCAGACATATCCCGGCTTCCTGATAAATATAAGGTTCGATTTTTTCTACACCGGCAAAGCCAATGGCTCTGCTGCTTGATTTTTCATAAACCAGATAGGTATCATGCTCTTTCTGAAATTCAATGGTTTTCATGATTCTTATTTTGGCGTTTTCTTC
>CAYWRB010000367.1:0-3515 GCA_964460025.1 uncultured Hungatella sp. | reverse complement strand
CAAGGGCTTCTGACAAGTTTTCTGTAGATATATCCAAATATATCTTATGGAAAGCTTTCCATAACCGTTATTATGACAAGCAAAGTGTTATGGAAAGTACCGCTGGAAATCATAGGTAAATACATGTTTTCCAGCGGTTTTTCTTTACATAATTATTGCCCCAGACCAGCTAACCACTCCATCAGATTTTGATCATCCGACCATTCTCTGGTAGGTTCTTCCGGGATAACGTTATTACTGGAATTCAACTTGTCAAGTGCCGCTTTCTTCATCTTAACACTGGTTTTTGAGTAAATTTCCGTTACTTTCAGATCTGTATGGCCAAGAAAATCTCGGATATATATGGGATTGACATCTGCCTCTGTTAGATGCATTGCTTTCGTGTGGCGCAGACGGTGTGGTGATATTTCTTCTATACCACACTTTTGTGCATATTTTTTTACGATATAAGCAATTCCCTGGCGGGTCAGTTTTTGCCCCTTCTGGTTAAAAAACAGAGGAAAGTCCATACGTCTTGGGTCATCCAGATAGTTTTCTTTCAGATATTGTTTTATCAACGCACAGGTTTTATCCATCAACGGTACACTCCTTGATTTCCTTCCTTTCCCCGTTAGCAGTACTTGTGCCGGCGGTTCCAGCCGTATGTCTTTTACCTTTAAATCTGCAAGTTCCTGAACCCTAGCACCGCTGTCATACAGCAGGCTGAGCAGTGCCTGGTCGCGCCGTCCTCTTCTTTTGGAAACATTCGGCGCGGACAAAAGCTTTCTGGTATCGTCTTCACTAAGGTATCCTACCAGTTTCTTCTCCGCTTTTTTGAATGGAACTGCCAGCACCTGCTGACATTGAAACATATATTCCGGGGCCTGTATCTGTATGTATCGGAAAAGAGAATGTATAGCGGCAAGCCGTTGGTTCCGGGTAGAGATCGTGTTTCCTCTTTCTGTCTCAAGCCAGTTCAGAAAGGCGCCTATTGTAGCAGATGTCAGATCTGAAACACTCAGGCGATCCGGCCGGATCCCTTTTTCTTGTGCCATATATTCCAAAAGCCGGATATAGGTGTCACGGTAAGAAGAAATCGTGTTTGTGCTCTGGTTTTGGATAACTGGAAGTTCTGTCAACAGGAAGCTGCTGAGAAAGCGGGCGGCATCATTCATCGTCTTCATAATCCATCCTCACTTCCAGGCTAGGCATGATATCACTATATATCCGGTTGATCTGCCCTGTTAATTCAGGAAAAGCTTCTGCTGTAAGTTTCAGATATTTTCCTGTGGCAGACAGGGATGCATGCCCCATATATGTCATCAGAAGCGGCAGTGCCGCCTGGTGGGGAATGCCATTTTTCAGCATTGTCTCAAGGCTGTGCACACAAAAGGTATGGCGGAGGTTGTGCAGGTGCGGGCCACCGTTTTTACGTCCTCCATGGTGGATCCCGCATCGGAACAGGATTTCCCTGAAATAATGGTTGACAGCCGTTTTTTCGTAGTGCCCGTCACCCCATCTGCTCCGGAAGAAATAATCTTCATCCCGGTGCACCGGATGGATTTTTCTGCAATACCAGCCCATATATTCCATGACAGAATGGCTTACAGGAATATCCCGGTCTTTATGATTTTTCGCATTGGCCACGTGGAGTACCTGCTCTTTGAAATCCACATCTTTCATCTTCAGGCCAAGTGTCTCCGATATCCTTAACCCGCAGCCGTACTGCATCCTCAGGAGAACAGGGTAAAAAACGTGGGAATTTACGCTGTTAGGCTGTATCCTGTCAGCTGCAGCGAAAATGTCTGCGATCTCTTGATGTGAAAAAATGTAGGGCTTGAAATCCACATACAGCTTCGTTACAATAGTGCTGTCAATGACATATGCGGGGACATCGTGCCGGAGCATGTACTCAGCCAGTACACGAAGTAATACCACACGTTGTTCCTGCGTAGCCTGGTGCCAGTTTGGTTCCCTTTTTATAAATTCCATGCACAGATCTTTCGGAAGGCCATGGGAACAGTCAAACTTTACACTCATCCGGTCAAGCACCTTTAGCAGACGTTCCTGTTCTGTATATTTATAGCCAAGAGAATGCTTTTCTCCCAATAGCCCTTCCATATAAGCCGAGAGTGGGCCGGTAAATATCTTATTCTTTGACATAATCCATCACCTCCACTTCCAACGGGCATTTCCTTAAACCGTTTAGCTCAACCCTCAAATACTGCTTTGCAACCTGAGGGTCAGAATGGCCCAGGATGTCTGAAATGGTAGATACTTCCACGTTGTTTTGGAGAAGATTCGTTGCCAGTGAATGGCGCAGTGTATGCCAGCCGCACCGTTTGGTTTTATCTACCGTGATCCCTGCTCTTTTCAAAGCTTTAAAAAGCGTCTGCCTGAGGGTGCTGTTCACGGGACTTCCAGTATAAGGGGCATTATGTACCACAAAAACATTTTTGCATTCGGTAACAGGGCGGCCGTTTTTCAGGTAATCAATGAGCGCCCATCCCACGTCGTTTGGCAGGGGCAGGACAAGCTCCTGTCTGGTCTTTCCCTGGAGGATTCGGATCTCTTTTTTGCTCCAGTCAATCTTATCCAGCGTAAGACCCCTGATATCACCAAAACGGAACCCAAGCCTTGCACCGAGCAGCAGCATGGCATAATCCCTCTTTCCGATAGGGCTTGTTGTATCCACAGCATGCACCAGCCGTTCGATTTCTTCCTCTGTCCAGACGGCAGGAAGTTTTACCCGCAGACGCTGGGGCGCGTGCGGGAGATACTGGGCAATCGGCCGGGACACATATTCATTCAGATACAAATATCGGAAGTACTGGCGTAATGAAGACAGACGCTCAGAAATCGTTGCCGGTGCCAGCCCAACCATTGACTGGACAAACCGGTCCACAATCCCAGCTGTAATCCCTTCTGCCTCATGGATTCCGGAAGCATCCAAAAACAGCAGGAATTCCTTGATGATGCTGCGGCATCTTTTGTTATGTTCATAGGAACGGCCGTATTCTACCGTATATTGAAGGAACCCTTCTATCCCTTTTCTAAAAGGCTCCGGCCAGATAATTTCACCGTGGAACCCATGCCGCCTGAATAATACGCCGAAATTGAAATATTCCGCAAGTGAACGTATGGCCCTGAAATAATACATTTCATTTTTAGAATGCTCCCCGCTGGTTACAAAACCACCTAATTGTTGGAATTTCCAGACCAGGAAATCTGTTCCTGCTGACTGTGAATAATCGCAGTCCCCTGCGTACTCCGTAAACTCATGGAATACTTTTTTGTACCGCCTTACCGAATCTTCTGAATAGTGGAGTTTGGTAAGCTCCTGTTCCAGTTCAGAACACAAGGCAGATATTTTGATTTGTCTTATCATAACAAATCAGCTCCTTTCTTATATTTGCGCTTTAGCGCTATAAGAAAGAATAACAGAAGTTATGACAAGTAAGAAAATTAAAAACGAGGAGAACTATAGATTTTTGGATAGTTACTTTCCATAATAACTTGCTTGTCATAATATATCA
>CAYWRB010000366.1:2481-3523 GCA_964460025.1 uncultured Hungatella sp. | reverse complement strand
TATTCCAATACCCATGGCGGCGGAATGATGGTAAATGGTTTGCTTTTGGTTGGAAAGCTCGAAGAATTGCCGGAGGTTAAGTTAGAACTGCCCAGCACCTTTATCGAGGCGGAGAAAACACTTCAGAATGACAGTCTGAAGGGGGATGATTTTTCCTTTGTCTTATATGATGAGAACGGCAGTGAGACGAACCGCGTATCGAATGATAAAGACGGGAAGATTCATATTGATTTCGAAAAGCTGGGAGAGGGTACCCATACCTTCTACCTGACAGAAGAGGCTATTGCAGGATCTCCGATTACCTTTGATCCATCTATTTACAAAATTGAATTTATCGTAACGAAGGAACCGTGGACGCAGTGGAATGACTACATTGATGCTGTGCATAGTGGTAATGCGGCACTTAAGAGATATTCTTTTGATGTGCGTGTCAAATACACCAAATATGAACGCATAGACGGAGAGCTGGTTGAGGTGAAGTCAGAAGACGGCCAGTCCATTCAGCTGAATACAGCGGTATTTGAGAATGTGGCCCCGAAGAAGGAGCCGGAAGTTCCGGAGACGCCAGAAACCCCGGAGACCCCGGAGACGCCAGAGACCCCGGAAACACCAGAAACTCCGGTTATTCCGGAGACCCCGGAAACTCCGGTTACTCCAGAGACTCCGGTTACTCCGGAAATTCCAGAAAATACGGTTCCCACTGCACCAGGGGGCGGCGGATATGACAGACCGGGCCGTAGCACCGGGACTGCCGGAACAGTGATTCCGGATGAGGCTACACCATTGGCAGCGCCGGAGACCGTTATCCTGGATGCAGAGGTACCTTTAGCTGATGCACCATACACGGAAATCTTTGACGATGATGTGCCATTGGCAGCGCTTCCCAGAACAGGGGACACTTCTATACCATGGCATTTGGTTATGATGCTCTGTCTGGGCGCATTCGTCACACTGAAAAAGTCAAGAGATCACATGGAGTAATCCTTCATGAACAGAGAAAGGGGCTGTCGGGAAATAATGATTTACGTCCCTGATAGGTAAA
>CAYWRB010000366.1:0-2471 GCA_964460025.1 uncultured Hungatella sp. | reverse complement strand
GATTTTTCAAGCCCCAGGATTTTTACCGGACTGTCTCCTTCTTTTTAAACAGCCTGGAGTATGCAGGAATGGAATTGGGATTTTTGACGGTGAGTATAATTGTTACCGGATTGAGAATTTTGCCGTGAAATGATTCTTTACGATTGACGATATCTGGCCAGCCGGGTCTAATCAAAAATTTCTTGACTTCACCCTGACAAAATGCTATGATGAATTTGTAATTGAAAAAAGGCGGCGATGTAGCTGCCGCCCTTGGAAGATTTAACGATTGCTTTCGCAATCGCCATTCGACCCATCAGTTGCCGCCAAGCTCCCTGATGGGTCTTTTTCTGTCCGTTTCCCGAACAGAAAATCGAGACCAAAGCGCCAAGCCTCTCTTGTTATGGCTCGAGAGGCTTCCTGTAGTCATAAACCCGGTCGAAGGTATCTGCCTCCTTCTCAAGCAACTGGGCGTTGCCCACCGTGACAAGATGCTGGTTTTTAAGGGCTTCTTTAAGAGTCTCCACCGCCTGCTCTTTGTCATCTACCGTTGCCGCCTTAATCTCGGCGGCAAAGCCGCGCCATCTTTCCACATCAAATCCTGTCAGATCCTGATTCATTCTCAGCAGATATTTTCCCAGGTTTCCCGAAGGGTACGTCATAGAAGAATAGGAATTTAAAATATAACCGTCCAGTTCCTCCTGTGTCAGCTCCATGGCAGCCAGGGCGTCGGCTTCCCCGTCAATGACAGCCACCGTTTCGGCAACCTTGGGGTCGCTGTAGGTATAGGTATAGACGTAATTCAAATCAGCTGACTGCCCCATTCCCCCACTGTAGGCCAGGCCCTGAAACCGGATCTTGGGCACAATATATCTGTCGTTTAATGCCGTCACAAAGGGGAAGAATCTGCCGGACAGATCCTTAACCAGGGCAAGATCGCTGACAGAAAAGATATAGTAGTTAGATCCTTCCACAATCACCCCTGTCCTGTAGGGATACTGGGGTAATTCATAATCCGCCTGGACCTCCCCCGCAGAGGGCAGTTTCCCCAGCACCTCCTTGGAAATATCACCAATCCGCTCCACTTCGTCCCGAGGAGCCACATTCATCACCACCATGCGGTCTTTGTGCAGAATAAGTTCCTGAACCGAACGGAGTTTTTCTGCAATCTCTTTCATGGCGTCAGGATCCGTATCCAGCTGCCCGCGCAGCCCCTTGGCAAATTCATAGAACCGCTGGCCCGTTAAGTAATCGTCATACTGAACGTTTCTGTCCGCCCCTGCACGGGCAATGGTGCTGCTTAAGTCATAGGCATCTCCCCTTGCACAATCCATGGAAGGAAGGTATTTGTCAAGAACCCGGATCAGTTCGTCTTTATCATCCAGCTTCAGTCCCCCCATGATATCCAGAAGCAGCCCAAGGCTTGTCTCATAATCCTCTGCCATACAGTTCCACTCCATACAGAGCATTGGATATTGATTCTCCCCGGATTTCGGATAGAGGGTGTCAACATAAAAATCATAAAGGTACTGTGACATCAGATTATCCTTCTTGGCCTTCTCATAGTCTTCTGTGGCCAGTTCTTTAAGCAGGATGGAATAAAGGGTAATATAATGCAGATCCTCCTGGGGCACGGCACTGGAATCGAAGTGAAGCCGGTTAAGGCAGATTTTCTCTATGTCGGAAGCAGCACTGTAATACACCGCTCCCTCTGCCTCTTCTTTTGCAAATTCTATGTCTGGCTCCGGTTCCGGAAGATCCTCCACAGGAATGACGAACCCGCTGCCAGGCTGTTCTGCGGCGTTCCACTCGTCAAAAGCCAGGGTGTCCTCTACCATCTGTTCCAGTTCTTCGGGTGTCATGGCTGCCTTCATCTCGGCCAGATACTCCTCCTGCTCGGCCACGATCTCTTCGGCCAGGCCCGGCTTGGGAGTGGTGGTAACCAGGGCGCTGTGGGAAGCATTGATTAACCCCTCTGCCAGTTCACGAATCAATACCCGATCAGTATCCTTCTGTACTTTTGAGAAAACTTCTTCTTCCTGGGAAAGGAAATCCGTCTCGCCGGTCTGTGCCCATTTGAGACAGATTGAGGGGAAAATGCCCTCAATGATAATATCCGTATTCTCCCTTGTAGTATAATCCTTAAGCTCCTTAGTTTTCAAAACCGTTTCTACCAGTTCCTCATCAAACCCGTTCCCGGCTACTTCTGCCAGAGTGCTGTCCACTATGGCTTTAAAGGCCGGGGCGTCCTCCGGGTTTGCAGAAACCATGCCAAAACAGAACACAGGTTTTTCGTTCTCCAGAATCACTTGCCCAAAAGCCGGGGCCGAGAGCCCTGCTTCCTTCAAATTTTCATGAAAAACGGAACTGTCGCTGCTAAACATGGCTGAGAACAGATCGTACTGTATAAGCGTCTCCCAATCCTTCCCGTCCAAATCAATCCCGTAGTAAATACTGGAGGCATCCTCCGTAGAATCTCCTTCATAAGCAGG
>CAYWRB010000365.1:0-3540 GCA_964460025.1 uncultured Hungatella sp. | reverse complement strand
AGGCGCTAAAAGACAGCGCCTAAGTACCGACGGTCTTCGAGTACCCTGGAGAAAACAATATCATCCTCTCTCCGGGCTACGTTATCTCAAAAGTTTAATGTTACAAAAATGATATGATGCAGGTTCAGGTTTAGAAGGTTTTTCTTTGACATCATGATATTGTGTAAAAACAGTGACCTTGTGCTTCTTGGAGGTACTACTATGAATGTAGGAGGCGTTTATATGGGAAGACTTTTATTTCGCGGCGGTATGGTAGTTTCGGGAACAGGTGTGACAGAGGCGGATGTTTTGATAGAAGGTGAGAGGATTGCAGCAGTAGGAAATATTTCGGAAACGGGCGATGCGGAAATTGTTGACGTGTCGGGAAAATATCTGTTTCCGGGATTTATTGACGCTCACACTCATATGGACCTGGATGTGTCGGATACGGTGACTGCGGACGGTTTTGACAGCGGGACCAAAGCGGAGCTTTCCGGAGGGACCACCTGCATTATAGATTTCGCCACTCAGAACAGAGGGGAGACTTTGAAATATGCACTGGAGCACTGGCATGAAAAGGCGGACGGGAAAGCCAGCTGCGATTATGCATTCCATCTGGCCCTGTCTGACTGGAATGCCCGGGTCAGCAGAGAGCTGGAAACTGTGACGGCAGAAGGGATTCGTTCTTTTAAACTGTATACTACTTATGATAATATGGTAGTGGATGACAGGACAATTTATGAAATATTTACCAGATTAAAAGAACTGGGGGGTATTGCGGGAGTACACTGCGAGAATAAGGGAATCATTGATGCCAGGCTGGAGGAGGTTTTGAAGAAAAGGGGAAACAGGTGTCAGGTTTCTGACTATCCCCGGACTCGTCCTGCGCTGGCGGAGGCGGAAGCCGTAAGCCGTATTTTAAAGATTGCGGCATGTGTGGATACGCCGGTGATTATTGTGCATTTAAGTTCTAAAGAGGGGTATGAGGAGATTCTGCAGGCCAGAAAACGGGGGCAGAAGGTGTATGTGGAAACCTGCCCTCAGTACCTGCTGATGGATGAGAGCCGTTACAGCCTGCCGGACAATGAGGGGAGAAATTATATGATTGCGCCTCCTCTTCGGACACCGGAGGACCAGAAGGTTTTGTGGAAGGCTTTGGAAGATGGGAATATTCAGACCATTGCTACGGACCACTGCAGTTTTACGAAAGACCAGAAGATGGCAGGGAAAGAGGATTTTTCGAAAACACCTTGCGGAATGCCGGGAGCGGAGGAGAGGCCGGGGCTTATCTATCATTTCGGAGTCAGCCAGGGAAGACTTACGCTGGAACAGATGTGCAGATATCTTTCGGAAAATCCGGCAAAGCTGTATCAACTGTATCCCAGAAAAGGCGTGATTGCGCCGGGCAGCGACGGGGACCTTGTGGTGTGGAATCCTGAGGAAGAGTGGGTGCTGTCAGCTGCGACACAAAAGTCAGCGGCGGATTACTGTCCTCTGGAAGGAACCTGCTTAAAGGGCAGGGCGGAACGAGTGTATCTTCGGGGAGAACTGGCGGCAGAACACGGAAGAATTGTGAAAGCGTATGGGGGAAAATATATAACCTGCTGCTAAGCGTTTAATTTTCCAGGTCACCCAGGTAGCGGTATACGGTTGCAGGCGAGCAGGAAAGCCGCTTGGCCACAAAGGAGATTCCTCCTTTCAGCTTGAAGACTCCCCGCTCCTGAAGTTTTTGGACAATATCTCGCTTCTCCTGCTGGTTCAGGCGCTCCATGGGAGTGTCCAGAGAGGCAGTGACATTTTCAAAGGCTTTTTCCATCAGGGTGGAGATGTCCATGGAAAAGTCGTCGGTAAGGGAATCGGGCTGCTGGGGAGCGGCTTCCAAAGGCGCGGATACCGGCGGAAACATGAAATTTTCCGCTTTTAAAAATTTTTCCGGATGGATAGCGGAAAACAGGTTTTGACAGAGGTTCTTATAGCGGCTGTCGTCAAAGTTGATTCCCAGAAGTCCGATAGGGCTGCCGTCCTCATCTTTGATAAACATGGTGGAGGCCCGTAAAATCCGGCCGTCTTCCGTGGATACCTGGTAATTGTATAAAAAATCGTTGGTTTTGTATGAGTTGGTGGCAAGCATCTGGAGAGCGGCATTGGCAGTAGGACTGCCTACTTCCCGGTCGCTGATATGGCTGTTGGCAATGGCCACAATACGGCTGGGCTCTGACGTGATATCGTGGAGTACAATTTCGTAGTCCGGTCCGAGAGCTTTTCCTAAAAAATCTACAAGAAGTGTATATTGATGAAGAATGGTTGATGTCATAATAGTATCCTTTCTGTCTTGTTGCTTTACTTATTATCCCATGAAGTGAGAAAAATTGCAAGATTAGAATAAAAAATTATTATGATAAAAAATATCTATGATAATTCGGCAGGCGGCGTGGTGCGGAACGAATGGATAGATAACTATATCAGGAGGAAATAAATGTATAAGATTGTGAAGGCAGAAAAACTGGCAGATAAAATTTATCTGATGGATGTGGAAGCTCCCAGAGTAGCCAGGGCCTGCGAACCGGGAGAGTTTGTGATTGTAAAGATAGACCAGGCGGGGGAGAGGATTCCCTTGACCATCTGTGACTATGACAGAGAGGCAGGGCTGGTTACCATTGTATTTCAGATTGTGGGCGCTTCCACACAGAGGATGGCTTCCTTAAAAACCGGGGATTCGTTCCAGGATTTCGTGGGGCCTCTGGGGAGGCCGTCGGAGTTTGTCCATGAGGATTTGGATACCCTTAGGGCGAAGAAGATGCTTTTCGTGGCCGGAGGCGTAGGTGCGGCGCCGGTCTATCCTCAGGTGAAATGGCTGAGGAATCACGGTATTGATGCGGATGTGGTCGTAGGTTCTAAGACAAAGGATATGCTGATTCTGGAGGAACGGATGAGAGAGGTGGCCGGGAATCTGTACATAACCACGGATGACGGTTCTTATGTGAGAAAAGGCATGGTGACCGATGTGGTGAAGGACCTGGTGGAGAACCAGGGGAAGCATTATGATGTGTGCGTGGCCATCGGCCCTATGATTATGATGAAGTTTACCTGCCTTTTGACGAAGGAACTGAAGATTCCTACTATTGTCAGCATGAATCCCATTATGGTAGACGGAACCGGTATGTGCGGAGCCTGCCGTCTGACTGTGGGGGAGGAAGTGAAATTTGCCTGTGTGGACGGGCCGGAGTTTGACGGGCATCTGGTGGATTTCGATGAGGCTATGAAGAGGCAGCAGATGTATAAGACAGAAGAGGGGCGCGCCATGCTGAGGCTGAAAGAGGGAGACAGCCACCATGGCGGATGCGGATATTGTGAGTGAGGACCTACGTTATCATAAATGCTGGAAGGAGAAGACGATGGATGTATTGAAGAAAGTACCTGTCCGGGAACACGACCCTAAGGTAAGAGCAACCAATTTTGAGGAAGTCTGTCTGGGATATAATAAGGAAGAGGCCATGGAGGAGGCATCCAGATGCCTGGGCTGTAAGAATGCCAAATGTGTGAAGGGATGTCCGGTGGCTA
>CAYWRB010000364.1:0-3542 GCA_964460025.1 uncultured Hungatella sp. | reverse complement strand
CAAACCGAAAAAAGATGACAGAAAAAGCAACCAAAATCCAAGACCGAGGCAGCGCCCACAGAACAGAAACCTACAAAACCTCCCAAGTCCCCATAGACGAAAAGTCAGTCCTCCACTCAGCCTGCGAGAGCTACAGCTTGAAAATCGATTGCTGTAACTAAATTATACTATTCTTTCTGCATCCTTCCAAGCCTTGTCTGCAAAAAACAGCATTTCGGAAGGTTTGTTTTTTATACCCCTTTTTACCTCACAACCCACTAGAAACATTCATACTTATATCCAGACATGCCATTCTATCAGTTAACAAAAAATCTGATGTAACTATGTACTGTCCCATTACGACAATCCCATACTTTACATCAGACTCTTTTCAAAAATTCCTAAACAACAGCCTCCACGATGGTCTTACCGCCCACTCTGATTTCCTGAACGCCGACTTTTTTATTCTTATTAAAATTAAAGCTCAGCATATACCCTTTCTCCTTGTGGTAATACTCCAGATAATCCGTCAGCTGCTTCTCACCTCTTTCATTGTACTCCTCTCCATGCCAGATTTTCAGTTCGACAATAAACTGTTCTCCCAGATAATCCACGATGACGTCCGTGCGCCGTTCATCTCTTGTCTGTGCTTCCATATAGTAATTCCCGGTGCCGTTAATAATCGGTTTGAGATAAATCAGGAAAATCTTCCGTCCTTGTTTTTCAATAAATTTTTCATCCCTGCTGCCGTAAATCTCGGTAAAATAGGAAACAAATTTTTTCAGTACAAGATCCATATTCAGCATGTTGTCTCTGATAAAACCAATCTTGTCGCTGCCTCCCTGCGCATAAACGTCGCTGTTTATCGCTTCCTTAGCCATAAACATATTCAGCAGACACATTTCAAACATCCGGTTCGCAATCGCCACATGTCCGTTTGCTTCCTTCAAAAACCCAAACATACTGCCCAAATTGATTGACTTTTCTTCAAGACTGAACGGTATTTTCTTCCCGCAATATATAATATCCTCTACAATTTTGTACAAATCCGGATACCTGTCAAGCTGCTTCGCCATGCTTTCAAACAAAAGCGGCCCCCGCTTCAAAATAAGCGCTACTGCTCTTTCCACGCCCTCTTTTGACCATGCCTTTCTCGGAACTTCAAAATCTCCTTCACCACAAATATCTTCATCAATATACTTGCAAACAGAAGACACTAGAACCGGATATCCGGATGTATAATCATAAATCTCCTGCGATACAGCCCGGATATCCATCCCCGTATGATGATCCGCTTCATACTCCTTAAGCATACCGGCAATCTGGGTGGGAGAAAAACTCATATCAATCTTAAAATCCTCCGCAATGTTCCACGGGCTGTTGTACTGGTGCTCCGATTCGGGGCGCAGTTTTAATTTCAGGTTTTTAATACTGTACACGCCTGCCAGAATCACGGAATGAAATGTCGGCTGTTTATCTCTCTGCAGATAATAACTCCTAAGCTGTGCCAAAAATTCAATAAACACCTGATTATTGCCCGCGCTGTCAACCTCATCGATCATCAAGACAATCGGTTTGGGCGCTTTGACACACATGATACTTAAGTGTTCAAACAGTTCCTTCAATCCCTGCTTGTTTTCACTGTTTTTTGTCAGTTCCGCTAACGGCTGCAAAAATTCTTCCGTATTGTTCATCCCGGTCAGCGTAAAGGCTTTAAAAGCCTTCTCCGCAAAAGCGCATGCAAAGGTCGGGCCATCTGCGAAATCCTCCGTCCCCAGCTGTTGAAAATCCATGGACAAAACAAGATAATCATCCCGCAGATAATCTTCCAAGGCTCTGAGCGTTGTCGTCTTCCCGTACTGACGCCCTCTGTTGATAACAAAATATTTTTTTCTATCAACCAGCATTTTTTTTATCCCTGACAGCCGTTCAGCGAGACTTACCATATAGTGTTCTTTCGGATTGCATGAGCCTTCTGTATTAAAATATCTGACCATTTTACCGTACCTCACCTGCCTCATTTTTATTATGTTTATATTAGCATGCTTTTACGGATATGTAAACACGAAGGTCAGGGTTGTCAGGGTATCCCAAGCTGTAAACTCTGATGTAAAGTATGAAATTTTCATAAATGGAATCTCTTGTTGACCGGCACCATTTTTGCTATACTATTGTAGGTAAACTAATTGCATCGCAGCATCGGAGGTAATCCCATGTGGGCAGAAAATAAAGTGAGAATCGTGGATATAGCGGAAGAACTGGGTGTCAGCACCGCCACGGTTTCCAATGTCATCCACGGAAAAACAAAAAAGATTTCCAGCGAGACCGTCAGGCGGGTACAGGAAAAACTGGAAGAACGGGGTTATATTCCCAATATGGCCGCAACACTTTTAGCACAGAACAGTTCCCGTATCATTGGCGTAGTCATCAACGACCATGAAAAATACGAGGGACGGGCGCTTATTGACCCGTTTATAGCTTCTTCCATCAACTATTTGACTGATGAAATTGAAAAAAACGATTATTTCATTATGCTCAAGAAAACCACGGACCTGATGGAGGCAGTCAAATTTGCATCCATGTGGAACATGGTAGGCATGGTGATTTTAGGATTCTGTGACCATGAGTACCAAAAACTCCGCCACAGCATTCATATTCCCTTTGTGGTCTATGACGGCTACTTTGAAAATAAAGGCAGAATCTGCAATATTCAGATTGACGACCTGGATGGCGGCTGTCAGGTGGGACGGTATCTGCGCAGCCTGGGGCATAAAAAAGTGCTCTGCATCTCCGATAACCAGGAATGCATGGACCGGCAACGGTACAACGGTCTGTGCAATGGCCTTGGTTTTCAGGCGGATTTCATGAAAATCCCCATGCAGAAAGAGGCCAGGAAATGTTTCTACCAAGAGAACCTTGCACGGCTTCGCAGCTTCACAGCCATATTTGCCGTATCGGATTACTATGCCGTGGACCTGATGGGTTTCTTGCACAGCTTTGGCGTTAAAATTCCGGAGGATATTTCTGTTATCGGTTTTGATAACAGCCCAATCTGCCAACAGGTCGTCCCATCCCTGACCTCTGTGGGCCAGGACTACCGATTGCGGGCACAGATGGCGGTCCGTCTGTTAAAACAGATGAAAGAGCAGCCCGAATATACGAAAGATTTCCTCATCCCGGTAGAACTGGTGGAGCGCGGCAGTACTACAGCCTTAAAATTCTCGGAAAATAATCAATATAGTTCAAATTTTTTGTAATTTTTTGGCCTGTATTTCTCTGTGAACTTCCATTCCCAGGCTATTATAATAGTCTATGCGCTCCTGTCGGCTCATATCTTTTGTTTGATAGTAGTTATATTCTCTTAATTTGTGAATATCTTCAATTGTAAAATTATGGCTTAGAATAGGTTTATCCATAGTTACTCCTCGCTTTCTAATAATACAGATGGATTTAGAATTTCAATTGGTTTATGTCCTTTTAGATTCGTAATTGCCCGTATCCCCCTTATTGTCTTAATGTTTACGATGTGTTTAAAATTCCATGATATAATGCAGTCGCATTCA
>CAYWRB010000363.1:0-3567 GCA_964460025.1 uncultured Hungatella sp. | reverse complement strand
ATTGCCCGCACACGAAAATTAACACGGGAATACTATTTTTCAGATTACACAGACACAAAAAAGAGGACTGAAATTCTCCGGGAACTGCTTGGCAGCGTAGGAGAAAATGTGGCAATCGACACCCCCTTTCACTGTGACTATGGGAAAAATATCTTTGTGGGAAATGATGTGGTAATCAACATGAATTGTACGTTTGTGGACAACAAGCCTATCCGGATTGGCGACAGGGTATTGATTGCATCAAATGTACAGATTTATACGTCTTCCCATCCGGTTTTACCAGGCGAAAGGCTTGTGCCGGACTGGAAAGAGCGGGGAACCGCATTTTTCACAACCTACGCACAGCCGATACGGATAGAGAACAATGTTTGGATTGGCGGCGGCTGTATTCTCCTGCCTGGAGTCACGATAGGAGAAAACAGTGTCATAGGCGCCGGAAGCGTAGTAAACCGCTCTATCCCGTCTAATTGCGTCGCAGCAGGGAATCCATGCCGGATGATACGTCATTTTGTTCCCTGTTGATTGTCCGTTAAAACAGCTTGTTACAGCACCGTACAAGATTAATATCTGCCGATGAGAAAAGTCCTATCCCCTCACATTTTTCCATAAAGCAAATACAATGCCAGCAACGGTCCCTGCTCATAATTCTCATCCGGTCTCTCTTCTCTTATTTTCTTAAATTGTTCCAGAAGCAGCTGTGTATATTCTATCTTTTTCTTCACACCAAATACAATACAAAGCTCGGAGCGGGCATATGTATTTCTAATATCGGGAAAGAGCGTATAAAGCTGTGTTGTGTACTTTATATCTGCATTTCCGATTAATATGGCCGCGTTTTCTATAAAAACATCATACCCTGATTTACATACTTTTTTCAGTACCAGAGGTACCACATCCTCCTGGTATTCAATTGCCTTTTGGATTAAAAGACTGCAATTCGAAGGATCTTTCATCTTTTTCATATAGGATACAATATCCTCCGCATTATTTAGATTCATAATGCACTCTTTCTCTGCCATATACCTCTCACGCCTTGATTCCCCCATCATCGGAACAGCCACCTTATTTACCTGTTCATCTAATCCCGGCATTGCGATTGTTACCATGCGGAAATGTGTAAATAGTGCTGCTGAAATCTCATTTAAGGGATTCTCTTCAAAAAAATGCTTTGGCAATGGTCTGTCGTTCATAAGCCCTCCTCAGATGTTACTACCATCAAATCTCAGCCAGTTTCTATTGCTTCTTGTGTCGTTGTAGCAATCATTGCATCTTCGCGTGAAATGCAGATGCTTTAAGCATATAACTACCACTATTTCAAATTTATTTTACCACAACCTTCCTGCCTGCGTCCATAATAATTTCTTCGTTCTTCAATAAGTCAAGTGAGGAGAGAATCAGAAGATTAAGCGTCCCCATACCTACCAGCCAGGAAAATACCTGGTTAAACGGATCCCATTTTAATACGGTTATTAATACTATAAAAAGCGCAATGGTAAATGTCGTCACAAACACAGCCTTATAAGGCGACTGATATTTATTGCTGACTTTTTTTAACGCTGCAGGCATAAATCCGGTGCGTGACATAGCAAACAAATATCGTGCGAGCATATTATGAAACAAAAATACTGAACCGAAAGAAGGCTAAAAATTTCTTGACTTCCCCCTGCCAAAATGCTATGATGAATTTGTAATTGAAGAAAGGCGGCGATGCAGCTGCCGCCCTTAGAAAATTTAACGATTGCTTTCGCAATCGCCATTCGACCCATCAGTCGCCGGCAAGCTTGTTGATGGGTCTTTTTCTGTCTGTTCCTTGCGCCGCTTTATGTAGGGTTTACACTTCTCGATTAATGCAATCAGTCCGCTAAGGCCGCTCACAATGCCTGCAAAGATACCCACAACACGGCTCATGATGTCTAAAATACCCACAGACCACATCCTCCTTTCTCTGGTGTTTACACACCTGTGGCATGATCTTAAGAAATCCTAAGGTCATCCCAAAGGTGTGCTTCTGCCAAATAGGGAGTGCTCACTTGCTTTCTCCGATGTCTCCAATCTGCCTTCCATTCCTTACGGAACTTCCAACAGATAAAATTATTATAAAGGATTGAACGAAAGAATGGAATACCTGGAAGAATAAAATTTGTCGAAAAAAAGGCTGTCGGAAAATAACGCTTTATGCATTCCCCGACAGTTCCCTTTGTCTTGCTATAGCATCGAAACACATTGCAAATGGCAGCTTCCGGCTGCATTCTTCAAGCCCTTTATGGTTGGTTACCTCAAAACCTGCAGCCATCAGTCCATCCTCTATACACACTACTTCCCTGGAATTTACATCTCTGGATCCCGTTCCTCCTTTTACGGTATCTTTGGCACCATTTCCATACAAAGCAATTTTCCTGACAAAGCGGAAGTACACCGTCGTTGGCAGAAAAAACATATCTGTTTATGGTAATAACCCAAACCCAAATCCATACCACCTGTGATGTTCCAGCATCAAAAGCCTTGTGGCCGGAGATTTCTCCCGCACCGCCGCCCCCAGGGCTTCCAGATACTCCTTCATCCGAAACTCCCCATCCACAATAAACCTCTCCTGATTCTCCCTGCTCATATCCTTCATGGCATCCGGCACCTTTTTGAAGAATTCCTCTGTAAAATCATAATGATGGGGAATCACAATCCTGGTTCCCATAGCCTCCACCAGCTCTGCAAACTCCACAAAATCCTGTTTCGGGCTTACATGCATCAGGCAAATATCGGAGTTCACTCCTCTCAAACGTTTTTTCTGATCCGGCGATGTCATCCCGGCCCATACCATAATCCGCGTACCATCACATAAAGTAAGGCGGTAATTGTACAACTCCAGATTTCCAAACCAGGCCGACAAATCCAGGCTCCCGTCCGGATTCCTGAATTTTTTCCCGGCCCTTCGGTACCCTCTGGGCGACTCCGTATGGCGTCCTGAAAATACCTCCGCCTTCAAATCATCAAACTCATAACTCTCACCGCCCCTCACCCTGTAGATACGGGAACAATCCAGCCCCAGCCATTCACACAGAGGGTCAGCAGACAAGTCTCCCACAAATATATTTACCTGGGGAAATTTCTCCTGAATTCTTCTGACATCTCCCGCATGGTCAATATGTATATGACTTAAAAACAGGTAATCACACCGCTCAATCTGCTCCAAATCCATAGGATGGCACACAATCCCGTCCACATCCCCGGAAAGAAAGGGGTCCAAAAGAATATGTTTCCCGTTAGACATCACAATCTCAAAACCGGCCGTATTAATCCAGCGGATTTTCCCACTTACTTCTGCCTTACAATCATCCATAAATATTTTCCTCCTGTCTAAGGTTTCCCCCATCAAAACCTCTTTAATCCGTCACATTCCTCTTTTCATCCTCAAACCCGTCCCACACCGGAATCCCCGTATAATGCTTTGCCTTTTCCTGTCCGTCCAGCACCCGGACAGCCCCTGCTGCCAACGCCTCCATCTCAAATTCCCCTGCCATCACTTCAACAGGCGCAAGAAAAGACAGCATGTCTTTTAAATACTCCGCCACA
>CAYWRB010000362.1:0-3568 GCA_964460025.1 uncultured Hungatella sp. | reverse complement strand
CAAATGATGACAAAAATGCATAAACCACTTTGCCGGGTACTGGGGGTTTGTAGGCGGCGGAATGATGTTTTTCTCCCAGTACTGGGGGGCAGGAGATGAGGATGGAATCACTCGCTCTTACGGGCTGACCCTTTCCTTTATGATGGCGGTGGGGATTATTTTTGCCTGCCTGGCTGTCCTGGCTCCGGAGCTTGTGATGAACATTTATACGGATAAGGAGGAGATTCAGCAGATTGGCATTACGTATCTGCGGATTGTAGGCTTTGCTTATCCCCTTCAGATTGTGGCCATGGCCATGAGTGCGCTGCTGCGCTCCATTGAGCGGGTAAAGATTCCCTTATATGGCGGAATCGCTTCCGTGTTTGCCAATTGTTTCTTTAACTATCTTCTGATTTTCGGAAAGCTGGGGCTGCCCAGAATGGGGGCCGCTGGGGCGGCGCTTGGAACCGTGCTGGCAGGTATGGTAAATATCTGTGTCCTCCTGGTGTTTATCCTGAAAAGGAAGATTCCCTTTATCCTTGCCTTTTCCAAACATTTCCGGTGGAACCGCGGTTTTGTGGGGCAGTATCTGCAGAAATGTTTTCCTATTCTCTGCAATGAGGTTCTCATCGGTGTGGGAAATATGATGATCAATATTGTTCTGGGACATCAGAGCGAACAGGCCATCGCGGCCGTGGCGGTGTTTCGGACTTTGGAAGGGCTTGTGATTGCCTTCTTCAGCGGTTTTGCCAATGCGGCTACCATCCTTGTGGGCAAGGAGGTAGGCGCCGGGAATCACGAGGTGGCATTTCAGAGGGCGAAAAGGCTTATCTATCTGTGCAGCGGATTTATCGGCATCGCCTGCCTGGTGATTATCGGAATCCACAATCCCCTTCTCCATGCCATGGGACTTCATGACGAGTCCTACCGGATCGGCACGGGAATGCTGATTATCTACAGTATAGCGGCTCTTATGCGTATGGGGAACTGGGCCCAGAACGATACATACCGCTCGGCCGGGGATGCGGCCTTTGGCTCTATTATGGAAATCACATTCATGTACCTGATGGTGCTGCCCTGTGTCTACGGGGCCAATTATGTGCTTCACGCGCCGTTCCTTCTTGTATTTGCCCTATGCTACGTGGATGAGCCTGTTCGGTTTATCATTATGCAGTGCCATATGTATTCTGCTAAGTGGATTAAGCCGGTATCGGATGCAGGGCTGGCTACCATTGAGGAATTCAGAAGGCAGCATAAGATTAAGGGAAAAGGCAGGTAAAAGCGTATTTGAGAGGCGGCCCCTGTCCATCGACTTGGCAGGTGTCGCGAAGCGGCGCGTGCCGATTCCGCAAAATAAAAACGAGATATACTGACTGAATGACAGAACGTATATCTCGTTTTTTGATTTGTACGCCGGGTGCCTTGGCAGACAGGATTATGACACTTTTTCAAAATCAGAAGCCGGGTGTTTGCACAGTGGGCAGATAAAGTCAGCAGGAAGCTCCTCGCCTTCATAGATATAGCCGCATACCGTGCATCGCCATGTGGTTTTGCCGGAGGCAGCCGGTTTTTCCGGTTTGGGCTTTATGGAAGATTGATAGTAGGTATAAGTAGCGGACGGAACCTCCGATAATACCTCCATATCATCCACGGAAGCGATGAAAAGAGTATGGGTTCCCAGATCCACGGTCTGTTCTACGGTGGCGCTTATATAGCCGTTGGTTCCTGCAGTCACATAGTAAAGACCGTTGGCACTGGTTTTGCAGTCTTTGAAATCAGCAAACTTGTCTGTGTCACGGCCGGATTGGAAACCAAAGTGGCGGAAGAGATCAAAGTTTGCTTCTTCGCTCAGGATAGAAATGTTAAATTTTTTGCTCTTCATCACCAGATCATGGGTGAAGTTGGCTTTGTTCACAGTGATGCTGATTCTGTTGGGCTCCGCAGTCACCTGGCCTGCGGTGTTGATGATGCATCCGCTGTTTTTTCCCTCAAAGCAGGAGGTCAGGACAAACAGTCCATAGCTTAATTTGAACATGGTTTTTGGATTCATAGCTGCTCCTTTTTGTTATTGATTTATGGTTTCTTTTATTGTCTATGTATGACTCAGATAGAAACAAGTTTAAGAGATTTAGAAGGGTTTGTCAAGCAGACATAGACAAGGATTTGGGAAGAATTTTATGCAAAATGAGGATACCAATAGGGCGGAAAGTGAGATATAATTTTAGGAAAAAGAATCAAAAAGGGGAGAAAGTCCATGGGACAATTTTTCAGTGATGTGGTAGAGCAGGCCTTAAAGGACATTTACTATGATGTAACCACAGGCCGGGGGCAGGAAAATTTCAGACGTCTGGAGCAGGCTTCGATGGCAGGGGACGGGGATGCCTCCTGCATTCTGGCCCGGTGTCTGTGCGGGTATCAGTATGTGTGGAGCGGCCACGGATTTCCGGAGGATGATGACAGGGCGGAAAGCCTGATGCACAAATCGGTGGAGCAGGGAAGTGCCATCGGCGTGCTTTTAGCCCTTCGAAGCGGAGAGCTTACGGATACGGACAAAGCCAGGATGCCTTTTGCCAGTCTTCAGGAAGTGTTTGACATTGTTCTTGAGAAAGCGGAGCAGGGGGAGCCCTTCTGCCAGTATGTCATAGGAAACGTGTATTTCTGGTGGGATTTTCTGGAGATAGAGGGAAAAGACAGGGATTCCTTTTCCAGCGTGGAGGCCTTCAGGGAGTATCTGAAGGAGAATATTGTCAAATGTGAGGACTGGTTCTGGCGGGCGTTTAAGGGCGGAGTCTACTATGGGGGAAATAACTTAAACCGCTATTACCAGCAGGGAGATGAGGACCTGGTTCCGCCTCAGCCGAAAAAGGCGGAGGGCATCTGGAAGATGGGGGCAGAACTTGGCTATCCTACCCACCAGTATCTTTATGCGAAGGAACTGGAAGAGGCAGGAAAGAGTGAAGAGGCTCTGATGTGGCATAAGAAAGCGGCGGACAGCGGGGAGAGAGACAGCTGGTTCTACGTAGGTCTGGCTTATGAAGAGGGCAAGGGTGTGCCAAAGGATGAGCATTATGCGGCACAGTGTTATGAGAATGGGATTCCGGACAATGTAGGGTGTTGTAACCGCCTGGGGGCTCTGTGTTTTCAGGGAAAGGGCGTGGCTCAGGATTATAAAAAGGGCGTGGATTTGCTTACAAAGGCTTATAATGAGGGAAGCAAGTGGGGCCTGGTATACCTGGGAAAGGCCTATTTTAACGGCTGGGGAGTGGAGAAGGATTATGGAAAAGCCAGAGAATTTCTGGAGAAGGTCACCTGGTCCAATATGGATGCGTACTATATGCTGGGGGTTATCTATGCCAAGGGACTGGGAGTGGCCGAGGATATCAAAAAGGGTGTGGAATATCTTCAGAAATCAGGAAACCGTCCGGATGCCAAAGAGGAACTTTCCAAGTACAAGAAAACTTTGTTCGGAGGAAAATGGGTGCGCAGGAAGTAAGAGCGTCCGGCCTATATAAAATGAAGAGGGGATTGATGCCACCATGCAGCAATCCCCTCTGTTTTATCTTATGCCCCTGTTTCTGAAAACAGATTT
>CAYWRB010000361.1:1440-3571 GCA_964460025.1 uncultured Hungatella sp. | reverse complement strand
CCGGACATCACCTGAGTCACCGTCCCGTCCTCTCTCTCAACCAGCAGTTCCCCATTGCTGTTAATTCCCCTGCAGATCCCCTGATACTGACCTTTCGGTGCCAAAACCAAAACCTGCCTGTCAAGATTTACCAATCTCTCCTCATATTCCTTCCCTATACAAGACAAATCAGACGTCACAAGAAATCTCTCATAATATTCTTCCATTCGCTTCATAATACACGCAATCATGCCGCTACGTTTCAGCCTTTGCCCTCCTTCTATCAAAAGGGAGGTAGCCGTCTCCCCGATCTCCTCCGGAAATTCCTCCGTGTTGACATTAATGCCGATCCCTACAACCACATACCGGATCAACTCCATATCGGCGCTCATCTCCGTAAGGATCCCGCATATTTTCTTTCCCGACAGAGTCAGGTCATTGGGCCACTTAATCTGAGATTTCATACCGCAGAAATCCTCAATCCCCATAGACACAGCCAGTCCTGCCAGAAGAGTAAGCATGGGGGCACAGGACGGCTCCAAATCGGGCTTAAGGATCAGACTCATCCAGATGCCGCTTCCGGCAGGAGAACTCCAGCTCCTGCCTCTTCGCCCTTTACCGGCACTCTGCCGTTCAGCAACCACCAGGGTACCGTCGGCTGCTCCTTTTTCTGCCTGACGCCGCCCTTCCGTGTTGGTGGAATCCGTCTCCTCCAAAAACAAAACTTTTCGGCCCATCCACTTACTTTCCATACAGCTTTCAATCTCCGCTGCTGTCAGCACATCCCCGCTTTCCACCAGACGGTATCCCTTATTTCTCACCGCCTCAATGGCATACCCCTCCGCCTTCAGCTGGTTTATCACCTTCCACACGGCTGTGCGGGACACCTGAAGGCGCCGGCTTAATTCCTGCCCCGACAGGAAATCATCACATTCCTTTAACAGTCTGATTACCTCTGCTTTCACCTTCTACCTCCAAATCGTGATGGCGCTGACAACCATTACTGCTATGAGGACCACAGCCAGAAGGAGCTGCATGAAAGCAGCCAGCTTCTTTTTCTTTTCCCTTCCGCTCAGCTGAAACCGGTACACACCATTGACGGCATTTAAAACCGCTGCCAGAAAAAAGATAACCGGGAATAAAAAGCGATTATCCTCCGGATTTAAAAATGCTAAAATTGCCAGAATAACAACCAGAAGCCCAATGCCGATGTGTATCCAATCCATAATCAGGACGGAATTTCTCGGGTTTCTCTTCTTTCCTTGTCCATACATGGGATCCTACACTCCTAACGTGGCAGCCATAACCGCTTTGATGGTATGCATACGGTTCTCCGCCTCATCAAATACCTTTGACCTCTCAGATTCAAACACCTGGTCCGTGACTTCCATATCCGTAATTCCGAAACGCTGTCCCATCTCACTGCCGATCTTCGTCTTCAAATCATGAAAGGCAGGAAGACAATGAAGAAAGATGGCTTCCTCTCCCGCATGATCCATAACTTCCTTTGTCACTTTATATGGAGTCAGTTCTTTGATCCTCTCCTCCCACACCTGGTCCGGCTCTCCCATGGAGACCCACACATCCGTGTACACCACATGGGCTCCCTTGGTTCCTTCCATCACATCTTCTGTCAGAGTGATGGAAGAACCGGAAGCTGCCGCGTATTCCCGGCACTGCTCCACCAGCTCCTTATTGGGGAAATACTTGGCCGGGGCACAGGCAGTAAAATCAAGACCCATCTTGGAGCACGCGATCATCAGAGAATTGCCCATATTGTATCTGGCATCTCCCATATACACCAGCCGGATTCCCCTTAACCTTCCAAAATGCTCTTTGATGGTCAGAAGATCCGCCAGCATCTGAGTCGGATGATACTCATTGGTCAGGCCGTTCCACACCGGAACCCCGGCGTATTTTGCCAATTCCTCTACAATCTCCTGCCCATATCCCCGATACTCAATTCCCTCATACATCCTTCCCAGAACTCTTGCCGTATCAGCAATACTTTCCTTCTTTCCGATCTGGGAACCTGACGGATCAAGATACGTCGTTCCCATTCCCAAATCATGGGCAGCCACCTCAAAAGAACATCTGGTCCTGGTGGAGCAGTACTTCCTCCTATGGCCTCCGCCAATACCACGGCCGCGTC
>CAYWRB010000361.1:0-1430 GCA_964460025.1 uncultured Hungatella sp. | reverse complement strand
GTGCTGGTTTTTTCAAAAATAAGGGCTACATTCTTCCCCCGATGAATATCCACCGGGATCCCCTTCTTCTTTTTTTCCTTTAACTCTGCGGATAAATCTAAGAGATACTCTATTTCCTCCGGGCTAAAGTCCTTTAGCGTCAAAAAATTCCTTCCTTTTAAATCCATGGTCCTTATTCCTCCTTCTTCAATGAATCGGCACGCGCCCCTTCGGGGCACCTGCCAAGTCGTCGGAACGATTCCAGTTGTGAAACTCCGTTTCACAAGCGTTCCTCCTCATACTTCTTAATGATATGCTGTTTTAGCTGGTCTGCCGTGTAGATGGAAAAACGGTTGATCCGCTTCTTTCTGGCTAAAAATTCCAGGATAGACAGGTACAGATCCTTGTATGTCCAGTTTTCCTTCAGATTCATCTCCTGGGCCAAATACGGAAAAATCCGTTCCGTATAGACACGATAGCCCTCAACGCCCTCTTTGTTCCACTCCGCAGCCACCGGCCAGATGTCAAGAACCTGCTGAATCTCCCTCATCATCTTCTCAAAATAATAAGCCTCCGTCTGGGGAGCGTCAATATAATACCATCTTCCGCAAAGTCCGTACAAAAGGCGCTTTGCGTCATAATATCCCAGGGTCATATTCCTTCTGGCTTTCTTTTTATCAAACTCCAGAATTCTTCCCAAATCCTGACGAGGCGCAATATGATAGACATTGGTGCCTTCCGGAATCTCTGTTACCTTTTCGCTGTCAAATCCAAGGCCATAGATGCGGATCACTAAAATATCCTGATATCCTTGTTCCAAAAGAACATTCACCGGTACATTGTTCCAGCCGCCTCCGTCTATATACCTTTTGCCGTTTAGCTTCTGATTCTTGAAAGCAGGAAAATATGCACTGGCCAGAAGCATATCCCCGATCTCCCCCTCCGGTACCTCTCTCGCATTTAAGGTCAAAAGCCGGCGGTCCGTGACGGAATAGGTGGTAATATAAAGTTCCCGGTCAGAGGAACGTATCCTTTCTTCATCAACAACAGATTCAATCAATTGTTTTAACGGAGTAATGTCAAATCCTCGCTCTCTCAGCACCCGTTTCGCCTCTTCCGCCACCTGGCGAAGGTTTACTGCCTTTAAATCCATTTTTTTGACATTTTCTATTATATCGTCATCTATATCCATAACTTTAGAATAACTGATATTTTCCCAGATATATTCTGCCTTCTCCAGATCATCCATACAGAGCATGGCCCCGTTTAAGGCGCCTACGGAGGCTCCTGCAATTCCCCGTATCTTGATTCCCGCCTCCCGCAGTGCCTTCCATGCCCCTATCTGATAGGAGCCTTTGGCTCCTCCGCCTTCCAGGACGACACCGTATTCTTTCGTAAGATCCAATTGAAATCTCATAGACACCTCCGTAAGACAAAAGGAGCACTCCCGG
>CAYWRB010000360.1:0-3580 GCA_964460025.1 uncultured Hungatella sp. | reverse complement strand
TCATGTCATTGATTGTCATCGGCGGCATCGGTTTTCTGACCTGGGACGACATCCGGTCGAACCGATTGCACTGGCACAGATACCGGATGCAGAGCAAAGTGATCCTCTGCACAACGGCTGTTTTGCTTGTTGTTCCTGCGGCTTACTTTTATTTTTATGAATTTCCTGCTTTGGAGCCTGGCAGGCGTATCCTGTGCTCCCTCTTTCAGTCCGTCACGCCGCGGACAGCGGGATTCAATACGGTAGACCTGACTTCCCTGCAGGAAACGGGGCAGTCGGTCATAATCCTTTTGATGCTGGTGGGCGGAAGCCCGGGTTCTACCGCCGGCGGCATGAAAACCACCACCGTTGCGGTGCTGATTGCCACGGCGTTTTCCACATTCCGCAGAAAAGAGAATGCGCACTTTTTCGGCCGGAGAATTGATGATGATGTGGTTAAAAATGCTGCTACCATCGGGCTTCTCTACATTGCGCTGTTTTTCTTCGGCGGGCTGGCCATCAGTATGGCGGAGGGGCTTCCCATGCTTACCTGCCTGTTTGAAGCCGCCTCCGCAGTGGGCACGGTGGGCCTGTCTTTGGGAGTCACGCCCGGCCTTGGCACATTGTCCAGGCTGATTCTGATCCTGCTTATGTTCTTCGGAAGGGTCGGAGGGCTGACGCTGATTTTTGCCGCGTTGTCAGGCACCCAGAAGCAGGCCGCAAAGCTACCCCAAGAAAAAATAACGGTTGGGTGAGGAGGAACGCCTGTGAAACGAAGTTTCACAACCGGAATGCGTTCCGACGACCTGGCAGGTGCCGCAAAGCGGCGCGTGCCGATACAAAGGGAGGAGGATAAGATGAAATCTATACTTTTAATTGGGCTGGGAAGATTTGGCAGGCATATTGCCATGCACTTAAATGAGCTGAAGCATCAGGTCATGGCGGTGGATCATGTGGAGGAGCGGGTAGACGCGGTGCTGCCCTATGTGACAAACGCGCAGATCGGCGACAGCACAAACGCGGCCTTTGTGGAATCTCTGGGAATCCGGAATTTCGACGTCTGCATTGTGGCTATAGGAAATGATTTTCAAAGTTCTCTGGAAACCACCTCTCTGCTGAAAGAGCTGGGCGCTAAGCTGGTGGTATCCAGGGCGGCCAGGGACGTGCAGGCAAAATTCCTTCTGCGCAACGGTGCGGACGAGGTGGTTTATCCGGAAAAGCAGCTTGCCAAATGGACGGCCATCCGTTACAGCGCCGACCACATTTTAGATTACATAGAGCTGGACGGGGAACATGCCATCTTTGAAATACCGGTTCCGAAAGACTGGGAGGGCCGAACCATTGGGCAGATGGACATCCGGAAGAAATACAACATTAACATTATGGGGATTAAGAAAAACGGAAATCTGGAGCTTTCTGTTACTCCCGAGATGGTGCTGGAACCAAAAGGCACCATGCTGGTTCTGGGCCGAAACAGGGATATCCAGAAATGTTTCCGCATTTAAGGTTTCTTATTTTATAATCTGGGGGGTGAAACTATGAAAGATATATTATTGTTTGCGGCGGTGGCAGCAGTTTTCGCCTTTGGATGGTTTCTGATGGGAAAGTTAGATCGTGTTCTTGAAGCATACGGCTGTGGGAAGGAACGGCAGCTTCCATCCGAAGGGAATGCCCTGCGGCTTGGTTTTTCCAATTCGGCGGCTGCCGACAGCATTGCCGGTGTTCTGGAGCAGTATTCCAAATTGTACCGGGAGATACCTGTCCGTATTTTCTCCGGATCAGAGGAAGAACTGCTGAACGGCCTGTCTGCCGGCAGCTTTGATATGGTTTTTCTGCCGGAAAATGCGGAAATTCCTGGATGCATGCATTATAATTTCAAGATAGTTTCGTTAGATTGTACGCCTGTTATGAGGAAAAATAGCGGTCTGCCCGTTGAATCATCAGAAATTTCCATGTACATGTCCGGAGGACATGATATAATGAAGGACACAAGGAGGGGCAGATGGAGATACCAAGACAAAACCCGGACCAGCTTTTAAAAGCGATCCGGAAGGATACGGAAGGTGAAAAACGGGGCAAGCTGAAGATCTTTTTCGGCTATGCCGCCGGCGTGGGAAAAACCTATGCCATGCTGCAGGCGGCCTGCCAGGCTAAGGAGCGGGGGATTCAGGTGGCTGCCGGGTATATAGAACCTCATTCCAGGCCACAGATAACCGCTCTTTTAGACGGCCTGGACCAGATTCCCGTGAAACAGGTGATTTATGGGGAAATGACTCTCTGGGAGTTTGATATTGACAGTGCCCTGAAGCAGAAACCGCAGCTGATCCTGGTGGATGAGCTGGCCCATACCAACGCAGAGGGCAGCCGCCATGCCAAGCGCTATCAGGACGTGCAGGAACTTTTGAACGCCGGGATCGATGTCTACACCACGGTCAATGTCCAGCATATCGAGAGCCTGAACGATACGGTGGCGTCCATTACCGGCGTTTCGGTGCGGGAACGCATCCCGGATTCTGTGTTTGACCAGGCGGATCAGGTGGAGATGGTGGATATTGAACCGGCGGAGCTTCTGGAGCGCATGGCAAGGGGAAATATCTATGGGGAAGAACAGGCAAAGCGGGCGGCGGCAGGCTTTTTTACGGTTGAAAACCTGACCGCCCTGCGGGAGATTGCGCTGCGCCGCTGTGCGGACCGGGTCAATCTGCTGACGGAGAGCACCAGGATCCGGAGCCGGGGCGATTACTATACCGATGAGCATATTTTGGTGTGTCTTTCCTCCTCTCCGTCCAATGCCAAGATTATCCGCACCGCTGCCAGGATGGCGCGGGCATTTCGGGGGAATTTTACCGCCCTTTTCGTGGAAACCCCCGCCGCTGCCGACATGGGAGAAGATGACAGGAAACGTCTGCAGGACAATATCCGGCTGGCACAGCAGCTTGGCGCCCATATAGAAACCGTCTACGGCGAGGATGTCCCTTATCAGATTGGGGAGTTCGCAAGGCTTTCCGGCATCTCCAAGATTGTAATCGGGCGGAGTACCGCTGCCAGGAGAAGTATATTCAGCAAGCCTACGCTGACGGAATGCCTGATTGCCAGTGCGCCCAATCTGGATATCCATGTGATCCCGGACACCAGCGCCGGGGCGGCTTACCAGAAGCGGAGGCATAAAATTTTTCATGTAACCGCTATGCCGGTCCGGGATGTGGCAAAGAGCATTCTGGTCCTGCTGGCCGCCACTTTAGTGGGCTACGGGTTTTACACCCTGGGCATTTCCGAGGCCAACATCGTGTCCCTGTATATTTTCGGCGTACTGGTGATATCGGTGATTACCACCAGCCGCTTCTGCGGGGCTGCTGCGTCTGTTGTAAGCGTGCTGGTGTTTAATTTCTTCTTTACTGCGCCGCGCCTTACGTTCCGCTTCAGCAATCCCAATTACCTGGTGACCTTCCTGATTATGTTTATGGTGGCGCTGCTGACCGGATCTCTTGCCACCCGCCTGAAGAACAACGCGAAGCAATCTGCAAATGCGGCATATCGGACCAAGATTCTGTTCGAAACCAACCAGCTTCTTCAGAAGGAGACCGACGGGCAGTCTGTTATA
>CAYWRB010000359.1:0-3580 GCA_964460025.1 uncultured Hungatella sp. | reverse complement strand
GAAAAGCGCACAGAGTCCTCCTCTGAAAAAATTTATTTCTATTGTGACAAATGCATCCATGCCTCCAATGGTCAAAAGTGATGAATAAATAACCCTGATCCGGTAAATGATAGTCGTCAGTTCCGGTCAGGTGTAAATATAAATGAAAGACAAACATGGATTGACTTTTACACAAAAATTGTTAAATTTTTTATGTGCTGTTGAAGGACTTGCAATTAATCCGGTTGTTAAAGCGACATAAGAGCCAATGGTTTTATTCCGTTTTTAAATTTTGTTATTTACACAGAAAAAAGAAGGTCTCCGTCAAATTATCACCCCTGCCGAAGACCTTCTTTTCAATCCTTCTGTAACATTTCTGGTAAATTGGATAATATCAAAATGTGATGCTGCATATTCCATATGCCTATTTAGAAATACAACCAACAACTTAGACAGATTGCCCAGGATGTTTTTTCAAGGGACTATGTTAAATATAAACTGTCCCATTCATCAGGATATCCGCCCGCTGCTCTGGGGTTAAATTCCTGCTCATTAAAATCCGGAAAAACAATTCCTGTCCTTCCTCAGGACTTTCTGAATAAACCGCATGGGAATTATGATAAATCACCTCAAATACATTATCCAGCTTGATAAACTCCCCGTTGGCGTGTCCATGTCCGGCAAGCCGCTCCAGTGTCTTATCCATATCATCCAGCGTATCCTCCACCTCTATCAATAATGCCATATCCTCTTTTTTCAAAACACAATCCTCCCCTGTAATCACTGTTTTCTGTTATCCGTCTGTTTTTCTTTTCTGCCATATTTCCATTCATGCCCCGTCATATTCCGTCAGCAGCCTTGCCCGTTCCTCTGGTGTTATTTCTGAATTGTCCAAAATATCCGTCAGGCATTCGTAGTTTTCATCTTCTCCCCTCAGTCTGATTTCCGCACAGGCACCATCCTCTATCACCCTGCATACCCGGTCCAGCTCTTTCAGCACACCGCTGTCCCTGCCGTAATTATCCCACTCCCCAAGCAGGAACACATTGATTTTCTTAACGGCATCGTACAGATAAACCAGATGTGTCATATCCTTAACATCCAGAACAGAGCCTTTGGCACGAATTCCCCTCTCAGAGGCAAGCTGCATTCCATCCTCAAACCCCAGATGGTAGGATTCCTCCCCATACCGGATATTATACTTTGTCCACTCACCCTCCAGCCTGTCATACAGTTTCCAGCATTTCTTTGACATTCCTGAATCCTTTGAAAATGCTTTTGATGCCTCATGCAGACTTTTCATCTGCTGCCGGAACGTATCACTGTCACGCAGCCTCGCCTCCAATGCCTCCCCGGTGCGGGCGGCAAGAAATTCTTCTGATATAAAATCCACAACCCATGCCCCCTTTTACCTGCGGAAATAATCCAGGTCAAATTTATTCTTTTCTGCCAAATCTTCCAAAGCCCCGCCACTGATTTCATAAATTCCATACGGCCTTGGCTTTGGCTCATTAAAGCCGGTAACAATGACATAAAACCTGCCATCTGCATAGAACAGTGTTTTCCCATGGTCATCAAGATTCCGGCATGCCACCGCCTTAATCCCCATATAGTTGCACAGGTACTGCAGGGCATAGCGGCTTGCATAACAGTCGCCTCTTCCTTTCAGAAAAATATCAATCCAGTTATAATTATACAGTTCATAGTCTGAGGTTGTGCTGATATACCATGCCGCTTTTTCTGCTTTCTCTTTCGTTGTCATGGATGGGGCAATATACTGCCTCTCAAAATCCGCAAACAGCTTGTCTATATAGATATTCACTTCAGAATACGTCCTCACTGCCGCTGTCAGCTTTCTTCCATCCTCCAGAACAGCCGTTACCGTTGCCGTCACACACGGTTCGACATAAGCCGGTCCCCAGTCCATCCGCAGCAGCCCATAGTCCGTGATAGTAAAATAGCCTGCCCCATCCCCGGATATTTCCCAGTCCCTCACTTCTTTCCCTGTCCCGGACACCCGGAAACGGTATTCCCGGAGGTGGCTGCTGTCATAGGTTATGTAATTTTTATATTCTTCAGAAAGATAATATAATGTCACATCACTGCTGTTTAACACCGGATGGTCTGCCGCCGGCCTTCTCTTTTTCCCTGCCTTAACCGTAACCCGGCACTGGTATTTCTTTTTCTTATAAGTGGCCGTAACCACCGCTTTCCCCTTTTTTACAGTCTTGAATGTAACCGCATTCCCTTTCCTCTTGGCAATGGAAACCACCCGTTTATTGCTGGTTTTCCATTTTACCCCTGCCCTGCCGGGCACTCCGTTTAATTTTAACTGGCATTTCTGTCCTACTGTTGTAGTCTATTTCGCTGCTTCCAGCTTCGGCTTTATTTTCGCCTCTGCTGATATGCCGGACAGCAAAAACATGAGTGCCACTGCAAAGAGAAGTATCATTCTGCTTTTTCCCTTCATAAGCGTGTTCCTCCTTGTAGATAGTCGGTTTACTGAAACAATAAAAATCGCATGCACATCTTTATTGTTATAAATTATACCGTGCTCTATTTCAGAAGTCAGCCTGTTATTGGAAAAAAGTTTTTCGTTCCCTGCACCTGTTTTTTACCTGTCTGTTTTGCTGCCGTAAATTTCCCTCCGCTCCCGAAAACTCTGCCTCCTTTTCACTCCCAAAGTTTTCGCCAGATACGCATATTGTGTCACAAAATGCCATCCGGTCAGTGGCTCAGCCCCTGACACCCCATAATATACCGATAAATAGTGTAAAATAGGAAATCTACATTATTACTATATCATTTTTGGCATTTTCTATATCATTACTACATCAAAATCGGGGATTCTACATCATTTCTATATCATCGAAAAATCCCCTTGCAAAAAACCTACACCGTTTCTACACCATTATTTCTGATTTCTGCATCATTACTACACCGGAATTTTCAGAATCTACACCATTGTTATATCAAAAAGAGCAAATGTTATACCAATCCTATTTCCCTGAGTTTTTTTACAGCAAGGCAGTAAAGTTCTAAAAAACATTAAAAAGACAGAAATTCCAAATTCAGAATCTCTGTCTTTTTAATACACATCTTATTTCGGATACACATCTATACTGGCTGCAATTCTTTTTCCAATTCTAATACCTGCTCAAGAGCTAGTCCGGAATACAAAGCAATTTCCTCCGAAGACAATTTCCCTGCCTCTATCATTCTTAATGCAGATTGTCTTTTTTCCTGCTCTACACCCTGCTCATATTTCTCCTGATAATTCATCTGTAAAGTCATATAATCCTCTCCACTCCGTTCCGGTCGGTGCTAAGCGGACATCCCCCGGATGTCCAGCACCCTCCATTTCTCATTTTTTCTGACAGACTGTACCGCCTCGTCTAATTCTCTGGTAAAGTCATCCTCTGGCTCTTTACCATCAATAAAATCAAGCAGCTTTTTCATTTCCGGGGTAACATCATCCATTGTTCCTTTGGTATTTAAAATAATCTTCGTTGTATCATCACCAAGACCTAACTCCAGATTTTGAATACAACGATTTTCAAAGGTATAGATGTGTCGCCCTTCGCCAAACAAATCAAAGGTA
>CAYWRB010000358.1:0-3609 GCA_964460025.1 uncultured Hungatella sp. | reverse complement strand
AACTTGATTCCGGGACTGAAGGGGTGGTGGAGCTGTAACAAGCTCCTCTGCCTTATTGAGAAAAAATATCATTTACCCATATTGACAATCTTTAGCGGTTGGAATATACTAACATATGGTTAGTGATAAATAACCTACCAAGAAAACACCATAGAAAGAAGGAAATATGATGCCGTTATCAATGGTAAATGCAGGAGAACCCAGTGTTGTGAGGAAGGTTGGCGGAAAAGAGGAGACCAGAAGATTTCTGGAGAATCTGGGATTTGTAAACGGGGCCCGGGTAACCATCGTGTCTGCTGCCAACGGAAATATGATTATCAATGTAAAGGACTCCAGAGTTGCCATAGGAAAGGATATGGCAAACAAGATTATGGTGAATTAAAAAGCAGATTGATACAGGCCTGCGGCCGGAGAACGGTGGGAGGTGGGCCTGGAATATATGGCAGGAAGGGAGGAGATATCATGAAAACTCTGAGAGACGTTCCGTGCAATCAGACGGTCAAAGTGGTGAAGCTGACCGGCGAGGGTCCGGTGAAGAGAAGAATCATGGATATGGGTATCACAAAAGGAGTGGAAGTCTTTGTAAGGAAGGTTGCACCTTTAGGGGACCCGGTGGAAATCACGGTAAGAGGATACGAGCTGTCGGTCCGCAAGGCAGATGCTGAGATGATTCAGGTCGAATAGAACTTTGTTTTAAATTTTAGGCAATAGTTAGCATAAACTAATTTATGAAGTGTTTTATACCATACATAATACTGACAGTAAGGCATTCGGGCGGATGGTACGAAAAAGGATGCTGACAAGGAGGAGAAAACAATGGCGCTTACAATCGCATTAGCAGGCAATCCAAACAGCGGTAAGACTACATTATTCAATGCCCTGACCGGTTCCAATCAGTATGTGGGAAACTGGCCGGGAGTAACCGTGGAGAAGAAGGAAGGAAAACTGAAAGGGAATAAGGATGTGGTAATTGCAGACCTTCCCGGTATTTATTCCCTGTCCCCCTATACCTTGGAGGAAGTGGTAGCAAGAAACTACTTGATAAATGAAAAACCGGATGCTATTTTAAATATTGTAGACGGTACGAATATTGAAAGGAACCTGTATCTTTCCACACAGCTTATGGAACTGGGGATTCCGGTGGTCATGGCTGTGAATATGATGGATATCGTAAGGAAAAATGGGGACCAGATTCATATCGAAAAGCTTTCCCAGAGATTAGGCTGTCAGGCAGTGGAGATTTCTGCCTTAAAGGGGGACGGTATTCAGAAGGCTGCGGATATGGCAGTGCAGCTGGCCCGGAGCAAGAAGGCCATGGAACCGGTTCATACCTTTGGGGCCAATGTGGAGGCTGTGCTGGATTCTGTTGAGGATAAGCTGGGCAATCAGGTTCCAGAAGAGCAGAAACGGTTCTTTGCCATTAAGTTGCTGGAAAAGGATTCCAAGATTACGGACCAGTTAAAGAACGCTCCCGATGTGTCTCAGGAGATTGCCGAGCTTGAGAAGGAAATGGATGACGATACGGAAAGTATCATTACCAATGAGCGTTATGTTTACATATCATCCATTATCGGTGAGTGCTACAAGAAAAAACAGACAGCCGGAAAGATGACTACCTCTGACCGGATTGATAAATGGGTTACCAACCGTATTCTGGCTCTGCCTATCTTTGCGGCGGTTATGTGGCTGGTATATTATGTGTCTGTCACGACGGTGGGAGGTTTTGTGACAGACTGGACCAATGATGTGCTGTTCGGAGAGATGATTCCTCCGGCCGTGGAGAGCGTCCTGGTGGCGTTAAACTGTGCGGATTGGCTCCAGGGGCTGATTCTTGACGGAATCGTAGCCGGTGTAGGCGCCGTATTGGGATTCGTTCCCCAGATGCTGGTGCTGTTTATCTTCCTGGCATTTTTGGAAGGATGCGGTTATATGGCTCGCGTGGCATTTATTATGGACCGCATTTTCCGGAAATTCGGCCTGTCCGGAAAGTCCTTTATCCCCATGTTAATCGGAACCGGATGCGGCGTTCCCGGAGTTATGGCTTCCCGTACCATTGAGAATGACAGAGACAGGAAAATGACGATTATGACCACCACGTTTATTCCCTGCGGCGCCAAGCTTCCGATTATCGCTCTCATTGCAGGCGCCATATTCGGCGGCGCTTCCTGGGTGGCTCCCAGCGCTTATTTCGTGGGAATTGCGGCGATTATCTGTTCCGGTATTATTTTAAAAAAGACGAAAATGTTTTCCGGAGAGCCGGCTCCTTTTGTTATGGAACTTCCGGCATACCATATGCCTACCGTGGGAAGCGTGCTGCGCAGCATGTGGGAGAGAGGATGGTCCTTTATTAAGAAAGCAGGAACCATTATCCTTCTTTCTACCATTTTAGTATGGTTCACCTCATATTTCGGATGGGTGGACGGCCAGTTCAGAATGCTTGAGACCATGGAGCTGGACCACAGTATCCTGGCAGGAATCGGAAATGTATTTGCATGGATTTTCAATCCTCTGGGATGGGGCGACTGGAGGTCTACGGTGGCGGCTGTCACAGGTCTGGTTGCCAAGGAGAACGTAGTAGGAACCTTTGGGATTCTGTACGGTGTGGAAGAAGTGGCGGAAGACGGTATGGAAATCTGGGGAAGCCTGGCGGCAAGCATGGGCGCCGTGGCGGCATATTCCTTCCTGGTGTTCAACCTGCTTTGTGCTCCGTGTTTCGCAGCTATGGGAGCTATCAAACGTGAAATGAATAATACCAGATGGTTTTTATTTGCAATCGGTTATCAGTGTCTTTTGGCATACGTTGTGTCACTGTGCATTTATCAGATTGGAAGCCTGGTTATATATGGAAAATTCGGAATCTTTACGGTCATTGCATTTGCTCTGGTAATCGGGTTTGTATATCTTTTGTTCAGGCCGTATAAGGAAAGCAATACTCTGGAAATCAATGTGAGAAGTGTTTCAAAGGCAAGATAAGGCAGTGGCAGATTCTGATAAGCAGTTTGCCGGGATGCGATTTACCATAAGGTGTCCCGGCAAGGCTACAATAGAGTGACCGAGGGTTAAGATAGTAAGGATTTGGGAGGCTGAAAATGGGAACATTCATTGTATTAGCAGTATTGTTATTAGCAGTAGGCCTGGCTGTGGGAAGCATGGTCCGAGATAAGAAAAACGGAAAGTCCCTCCAGTGCGGCGGCGACTGTAAATATTGCGGCGGATACTGCCATCAGAAAAAGGGGTTGGAAGGAGAAGAAAAGCATGGGTAATGTGCTGATTATCGTGCTGCTTGTGCTGGTTATCGTATTCTCTGTGAAAAATTCTATCAAACATTTCCGCGGAGAAGGAGGCTGCTGTGGCGGAGGCGGTGGGATTACAAAGGCGGATATTCCGGTGAAGGTGCTGGAGGGAGAGAAAAAGGGAGAACTGACGGTATCCATTTCCGGCATGCATTGTGACCATTGTGCTTATAGTGTTACAAAGGCAATAAACCAGATTGACGGCGCCTCTGCAGTGGTTGACCGGAAGAAGAAGCGGGCGGTTGTTTCTTACGACAGAGATGTTTCCAGGGAGGCAATCCGCAGCGCCGTGGCAGGGGAAGGGTTTGAAGTTGTG
>CAYWRB010000357.1:0-3621 GCA_964460025.1 uncultured Hungatella sp. | reverse complement strand
TGATGAGAAGCAGCACCAGAACCGTTAAAAATATGATACTTGACAATGCGTACATGGATGGGCGGATGCCCCGCCGTACTTCGCTGTAGATTAAGGTGGATAAGGTATTGATGCCGGCTCCCCGAGTGAAATGGGTGATAATAAAATCATCCAGGGACATGGTAAAAGCCAGAAGGAATCCTGAAAGGACACCAGGCAGAATATCCGGAAACACCACCTTAAAAAATGCATACACAGGAGAAGCGCCCAGATCCATGGCAGCTTCATAAGTGCTTTTGCTGGTCTGCTTCAGTTTCGGCATAACACTTAATATCACATACGGAATATTGAAGGTAATGTGGGAAATCAGAATGGTCCGAAAGCCCAGAGAAATTCCGAAGGCGATAAAGGCCAGCATCAGGGAGATGCCTGTAACAATATCTGCGTTTAACATAGGGATATTGGTAATGCCCATAACAATCATTTTCGGTACACGCCTCATACTGTTGATGGCAATGGCGGCGGCAGTTCCGATTATGGCAGCGATCAGCGCAGAGGCAAAAGCGATAATCAGGGTATTGCTTAAAGCATCCATAACGGTGGAAGCTTCGAACATTTCCCCATACCATTTCAAGGTAAAACCGCCCCACTGAGTACGGGATTTGGAGTTATTGAAAGACAGTACCATCATGGTGACAATGGGTGCATAGAGAAAAATGAGGATCATAACCAGATAAAAGTTTTCCACGAAATTCAGTATATTTTCTTTTCTCTTTTTCATTAGAATGCGGTTCCCTCCCCATTTTTATCGTATTTGGCAATCAGGGCCATACTGATTAAGATGAAGATCATCAGAACCAGGGAAAGGCCGGAACCCAGATTCCAGTTGCTGCCTCTGGTGAACTCCTGCTCAATGACATTGCCGATGAGAAGAATCTTGCTGCCGCCTAACAGATTGGAGATAACAAAGGTTGTGAGGGCCGGCACAAAAACCATGGTGATTCCGCTGATAACGCCTGGAACGCTTAAAGGAAACCAGATATGAACCAGGACCTGAAAAAAGTTAGCTCCCAGGTCTTTCGCAGCATTGATGGTGTTATCATCGATTTTACAGAGTACATTATAAATAGGAAGAACCATGAAAGGCAGGAAGTTGTAGACCATGCCTAATATGATGGCTCCCCATGTATTGATTAGGGATTGAGTGGGCAGATGCAAAAAGGATAAAATCCCGTTAATCACTCCGTTTTTCTCAAGAAGGGTCTGCCATGCCATGGTTCTTAAAAGGAAATTCATCCACATGGGAAGAATAAAAATAAACACGACAAAACTGCCTCTCCCCATATTGCGCTTTCGCAGAATCATGGCAAGAGGATAGGCCAGAACCAGACAGACAATGGTACTGATAAAAGAGAGAACCAGTGAAAGCCACAATGCCTTCCGATGTTCCGGGGTAGCGATTGCCAGAACATTGCTTAAGGTGAAGGCGCCAAAACGGTCGGTCAGCCCATAAAACACGATTAAAGCCAGAGGGATGATGGTAAAACCGATCATCCATGCCAGGTAAGGGCCGGATAATAATTTTTTACTCATTGACTCCTACTGCCTCCTCATCTTCAGATGCCGGCTTGTTCATGATCTGGATATCAAAGGGATCCACGTGGATTCCCACTTGGGTTCCCACAGGACACATATCCGTGCTGTGAACCAGCCATTCGAACCCATCCGGCGTGGTAACTTCCATCTCGTAGTGTACACCCTTAAAAATCAGGTGGGTGCAGACTCCTTTCAGAGTTCCTTCCTCCGGCTTTACCAGGTCGATGTCCTCCGGGCGGATCACCACGTCAACAGGGCGGTTGCTGCCAAAGCCTTTGTCAACGCAGGCGAACCTGGCTCCGAAGATCTCCACAAGCTCATCCCGGATCATGATGCCTGGGACAATGTTGCTTTCTCCGATGAAATCAGCCACGAACGCATTTTCCGGTTCGTTGTAGATCTGTTCCGGCGTTCCTGTCTGCTGGATGTAGCCCTGATTCATAACCACGAGGGTATCGGACATGGTAAGGGCTTCCTCCTGATCATGGGTTACATAGATAAAGGTAATGCCCAGCTCATTTTTCAGGCGGATCAGCTCGTACTGCATATCCTGACGCAGCTTTAAGTCCAGAGCGCCTAAGGGTTCGTCTAAAAGAAGGACTCTGGGCTCGTTGACGATAGCCCTGGCAATGGCGATTCTCTGCTGCTGGCCTCCGCTTAAGGACTCTACGCTCCGTTTCTCATAGCCGTCTAAGTTGACCAGTTTTAGGGCATACTTTATTTTATCGTTGATATAGGCTTTTGGCTTGTTTTTAATCTTTAAGCCGAAGGCGATATTTTCCTCGATGTTCATATGGGTAAACAGGGCATATTTCTGGAATACGGTGTTTAACTGACGTTTGTTGGGGGGCAGGCTGGAGATTTCCTGGCCGTCAAAGATTACTTTTCCGGTATCCGCATGTTCAAAACCGCCAATGATCCGCAGCGTGGTAGTCTTTCCGCAGCCGCTGGGACCCAGCAGGGTCACGAAGGTATTCTCTTTTACGGAAAGATTCAGATCATCCAGTACCAATGTGCCGTCGAAGCTTTTTGAGATATTGATCAGATCAATCAGTGGCTGACTCATGATAAGATTCCTCCTGAAATTAAAAACTTGGCGGTGAGCTGACCCAGAGAAGGACAGCGCCGGTTTTGCTTGTAAGGTAATGCTGTTTATCCGGAATAAAATAGAAGGATTCCCCCTTTTTGGCCCGGTAAATCTGTTTTCCAAGGTGGATGGCGATGCTGCCTTGAAGTATGTATCCGAACTCTTCGCCTTCATGGGGGGTGTCAGGATAAGTGGCGCCGCCTGCCTCAAGGGTGATAAGAATAGGCTCCATCACATGCTTCTGGGCATTGGGGATGATCCACTTGATCTCGTTTTTTAACTCCGAATCATATTTTTCAAAATAGTCCGCCTTTCCGAAGACAATCTGCTCATCTGACGGCTGGGCAAAAAAATCCGCAGTAGAAGTGCCCAGACACTGGAGGATATCCATCAGAGTGGCGATGGAAGGGGAGGTAAGATTGCGCTCCACCTGGGAGATGAAACCCTTGGACAGTTCGGCGCGGTCTGCCAGCTCTTCCTGTGTTAAACCTTTCAAAATACGCAGTTCTTTTAACTTTAATCCGATATCCATATTCGGCCTTTCTAAGTTATGGCGAGTTAAGATGCTAATCTGAAAGTTTACAAATACTAACTCACAATGAAAATAATCTAAAAGTTTAGTAATAATAAACACGGCGTAAAACCTATTATACAGAAAAATATATGACTGTCAATAGATTTTTTTATAAATATATGGTATGATAAACGAGAGTAACGGAGACAGGGAATGCGTCTCTGCTGCTGCCATAATTTATCATGTAAGAATCAGGAGGATTGTACAGGTGAAAGAGATGTATATGGCTTATGTAGGTTCTTACTCCTATACGGGAAGCGCCAAGGGGATAACGATTTTTGATGTGGATGTGGAGAAGGGCATATTTAAGAAGAGATGTGAGACGCAGATCGATAACTCTTCTTATTTAGTGGCATCGCAGGATGGAAAGATGCTGTATTCCATT
>CAYWRB010000356.1:0-3624 GCA_964460025.1 uncultured Hungatella sp. | reverse complement strand
CAATTGCTTCACAAGAATACTGAAAATCAAAAGTCCAATACAGGGCAGGATATTGGATGCCATTCCGACGGTCAGCCCAACATGTTCCGATATAATTCCGGTAAGCCAGGGCATGAGAATGGCTCCGGCACTGGCAACCGGAAGCATAATGCCGATGCTGGCGGAGGTTGTCATCTCTCCCACACTGGCCATGGCAGTAGGATTCATGCCTGCCATGGAAAAGGCAAAGGCAAACAAAAGCAGGACAGCCGGTATCTGACTTGCGGTCATCATCATCCCTACATAAAAAACAATGCAGCCGATCCCCATCTTAATCAGCGCGGAATATGTATTTTTAATGGGAAATACAAATGCGATCAAAAGCCGCGCAATCAATGTTGCCGTCCACATGACGGTCACCGTATAAGTGCTGAGAACCCCTGACAAGATTCCCCTTCCTTTAAAATAGGTAACCATCCATCCGTTAACACTGAATTCCGCCGCATTCTGACAGAATAAAAGTCCTGTCAAAAGCCAGAACTTTCTGTTTTTTAAAAAACTCCAATCGGTCCCTCCGGACGTTTGTCTCCTGTTTCCCGTCATGGGAATCATCAAAAATATGATCCACAGAAGAACGCCCATCCCCGCCAGAATAAATAGAGGAACGAAAGGGCCAAAAGATACGGCGGCACCGATAAAGAAGGGACACAGAAGTGCTCCGAAGGCATAGCAGCTGTGCATCAGATTCATACCTGTCATTCGATTTTTGGAATGATCTCCCACCAAAATCGTACAGGTGTTGATGACACATCCTTTGGCGATCCCCAGGAGAAAAAAGGCCAGCATCAATATGATCATCCATGTGGTCATGCCCATGGCCCAATATCCGATGCCATAGCCTGCTGTCAAAAGCAGGGCCGTTTTTTTCATGCCCAGTTTTCCCGTAAGAAAAGCCGTCATAAACCCGGACAGCAGATTTCCCATACTCATCAGAGAAAGCAGGGTACCCGTCATGCCATAAGCAAACCCATACGTTTCCTGAAGAAGGCTTACTACGACGCTACTGCTGATGACACAGACGCCGCTTATAAAAAAAGTAAAAAGTCCTGCATTTTTTTGTATCATTTGTGTTTTTTCCACAGTCATTCTCCTATAATTAAATATTATGTAATAATTTTGCCTCTTCCAAAATACGATTCCGGATTGTATAATAAGAACTATAACACAAAATCTGCAAAATACAAAGGAGATATCTTATGAAACGTAAATTTTCTATTTTACTGCTTCTGGCAGGCAGTATCTTCTTATTAAATGGCTGCAAAAAAAAGCATGAGACTGTTGATTTATCCAGCATTCATACTACGGCAGCCGTCAAAGAGACCATGGCGCCTACCACGGCCCAGGAGGAAGAAACCACCACGGAAGAGGAAACTGCTTCCTCATCCTCCACAGAGGCCTCCCAGATTTCTTCCCAGATTCTGTCCTATCACCCTGAGGACAAAGACGCAGTCACCATCGCTTACCCGGAAATCTCCAATATGAATGATTCCGCCAAGCAGGATCAAGTCAACCAACTGCTGAAGGACAATGCCTCCGCCCTCTATAACTCCATGGAGGCAGATACCTTATCCGCCATGGACATCAAGTGTAAAGTGGAATCTTTAGACCGCAACCGTGTTACCGCTGTCTACACCGGTTCCTACACATTGAAGGAGGGAGCTTATCCCGTCAGTGTGTTTTTCGCCAACACCATTGATCTTCAGCAGGTGAAATCCTTAGGCATCAACGATTATTCCGACGCCTACACCATGGCCGGCTATCTCATGTCTGATGATGTAGAATTCTATCAGGTAAACGGAGAACTTAAAAATGCCCTTTTAGAATACCGGGCGGCACAGACCATTGAATCTTACACCAATTTGTTTAATGAGGCGGATTTCCCGTTGAAATCCTCTGACAAAGAAGGTGCTTTTCCGGAGTCTTTCAGCTATTTAAACCAGAGCACCTTGTATTTCTCCATTCCGGTGCCCCATGCTTTAGGGGATTATGCTATTGTCAGCTTTCCGATTGATGGGAAATAAAAAATCCTGCTTTGCAGGATTTTTTATTTCCATTTATGTAGTTTTTGCCGTACTCTGGCTCTTGATCCGCCAGTTGCGGTAGCAAAAGATAAAATATCCAAGTTTAGTGCTAAACAGCAGCCGGCAGGGATAACCTCCCTTCATGAAGGTCTGACGAAACATATCTCTGGTCAGCAGATTCTCTTTGTCAAGTTCATACTCTGTCTGAACCCGGAAAATCTTACTTACATTCTGAAAAAGAGGCGTGAAAATATGCAACAGATCTTCTGTGTCCAGCTGTCCCTTTTGAGCCGTCTTTCTGCCCAGGATCCGGCTTCCGCCTCTGAGAATCAGCGCTTCCTCCACCCCTAAAAGAATCTGAAGACGGATTCCTCCGTCAATATCATAATTCTGATAACAGTAATAGCTGCTGCCGATGTTCTGCCCTTTATAATCCTCACTGGCAAGCTTGGCTTCCGTCTGGAAGACCTCCGCAGCAGCACGGTTTACCGCCCTGGATATAATTGGAATCTGGGAGGAAAGGTCAAATCCTTTCCGGCTTATATTTTTTCCCACAATGGCCTGGTCTTCCCTCATGATATGCTCAGCCAGCCAGTTGTTCATAGTTAAAGTAAAGCGCTCAATAGAGGCATGGGAATAACCGGCCGTTTCCAAATCTTTTTTCAGGGAAACCAACGTTTTATCCCTGAACGTGTCATGGATTTTCTTGTGCTGTGCATATCCGCTGTACCGGATGGAACGCATATATGCTTCTTCTTCCATGAAATGCGTCATGGAATAGGTCTCCAAATATTTGATGCCTTCCTTGTAAGTCGCCTGATTGATATCGGCATCCGGCGAAACATCCAGCAATTTTTTCAAAATTCGAAAAAGCTTGGCATGAGCCTTGTCCACTACCTCCACACCGATATTAAACTTTTCATCCCATTCAATCTGTTCCATAAAATATATCCGCCCCCTGGTTTCTGATGTTTATGATACTTCTTATTATAGGGAAATTTGGGGATTTTGTCTACCGGTGCTTAAAACAATCCAACATACAATCGAAGAAGCGGACGTCCAAACCACACCGCCGCTACACATCCCATAAATAAAAACGGGCCGAAGGCAATGATGCTGTCACAATCGATTCTGCCCTTTCTTTTGTTCAGTATTTTCTTTCCGAAAACCCATATAAGACCGAAAATACTGGACGCAAAAATCGTAAAAAACATCTGCTTCCAATCCAGATACAGACCTAAAACAAACATCAGCTTGATATCGCCGCCTCCCATGGTTTCCTTCCCCACAATACGGTCCATAATCAGGGTTAAGATAAGCATGGCACTGGGAATGATAAGTACTCCTCCTAGAATAGACGGAATTTCTTTTAGAACGGAAGTCTGAAACAAAAGCAGGAAAAATAGACGGTTTATTCCCAAAAGGACCAACAATTTATCGGAAATAATCTGTTCTTTGACATCAATAAGAGAGATTGCCATAAGGAAAATAACTGCTAAAAGCCACATAGCCGTCTCCCATGACAGACCAAAATGAAGAACCATGCCTCCAAATACAACGAAAC
>CAYWRB010000355.1:0-3627 GCA_964460025.1 uncultured Hungatella sp. | reverse complement strand
CGCGAATCTGGCGGTACATGGTCTCAACCTCCTGATAATGTGTCTCGATTAACTCTTTTTGATAAGCGGCAATCCGCCTGTCAATCTGTTGAGAAAGAAAGGACATGGGATGTTCCTCCTGTCTTAGCAATCCTGAATAATCCCCCTGTTTATGGCTTCATAAGCCCCTCTGGGAAGAGGAAGGACAGTCTGGTCCGAAAGATAAACCTCTGTTTTTGTCACCCTTCTGACAAAGGAAAGATTCAGAATCAGGGAACGTCCCGCCCTGCAGAACCCGGTATCCAGCTGTTTCTCAAAATCCCGCAGCGGACGCTTCACCGTATATTCCTTTTGGCCATGAATGGTAACATAGTTCCGGCACACCTCCAAATAACGGATTTCCCGGAAAGGAATCCTCACCAATTCTCCGGAAACCTCCAAATCCAGAAACCGCTGATTCCGTCTCCGTTTCTCCATTCCCCTGTCCAGAACGGAAAATAATTTTTCCTGGTTCACCGGCTTCAGCAGATAATGAAGAGCGGATACGTCATATCCCTGGGCAATGTAATCAGAATAACCGGTAATGAACACCAGCTGCAAAGCCTCATCCTCCCGGCGCACCCGCCTGGCCAGGGTAACCCCGTCCATATATCCCATCTCAATATCCAGCAGCAGAAAATCAAAGGCCTTGTCTTCCTCATAGCGAAACAAAAAAGCCTCCGCCGATGGAAACCTTTCCGTCAAAACCGGAATTCCCCGCTCATGGGCCCAGATATTCAAAAGCTTTTCCACATAAGCGGAATCTACCGGATTGTCATCGCATATGGCTGCCTTGCAGGACATAAGACTGCCTTCCTTTCCTTATGTATTCCCGGAATCTCTCTTGCAGCTGCCTTTGAAACCGGCTTTTTGTCATATACACATCTGACAAAATCAGGCACAAACAGACGCCGAAAATACAAGATTAAATGCCGTACATATAACGGTATCCTACCATAGAACCTGGAATCCGTAAAGCCGGTATCCATGGATTTTTGTGGAAATTTCAAGAAATTTATTGGGATTTTCTCTATTCTTTTGGAATATCGCACCATTGACTTTTGGGCTGGAATTTGTATAATAGTTAGCATATCAAAGGAGATTTTAGAGGGTCCTTCCCCCTGAAATCTCCTTTTTGATTATCAAGACTATGCCCCGGGAAGCGTGGTTTTACAAAAAGCTGTTGAAAAGGATTCATTTTTCAAAAAGGAGGAAAAATGTTATGACTGAAGAAATCTTAACCGCTATAGACAGCCAGTTGTTTGCCGTATGGTTCCTCATTGGGGCTGCCCTTGTGTTCTGGATGCAGGCAGGCTTTGCCATGGTAGAAGCAGGCTTTACCAGAGCCAAAAACACCGGAAATATTCTGATGAAAAACCTGATGGACTTCTGCATCGGCACCATCGTATTTATTTTTATAGGCTTCGGCCTTCTCTTAGGCGAAGACCTGTTTGGCTTTATGGGAAAGCCGGGCTTTGACATCTTTACCTCATACGAAAGCTTCGACTGGTCCAGCTTCGTCTTTAACCTGGTATTCTGCGCCACCACAGCCACCATCGTGTCCGGAGCCATGGCGGAACGGACAAAATTCCTGTCCTACTGCATCTATTCCGCCGTTATCTCCGCTGTCATCTATCCCATTGAGGCCCACTGGATTTGGGGAGGCGGCTGGCTTTCCCAGATTGGCTTCCACGATTTTGCCGGCTCCTGCGCCATCCATATGGTAGGCGGGTTTACTGCTCTCATCGGTGCCAAACTTTTAGGACCCCGTATCGGAAAATTCGTAAAAGACAAAAACGGACACATCACCAAGGTCAATGCCTTTCCCGGCCACAACCTTGCTCTGGGCTGCTTAGGATGCTTTATCCTCTGGCTTGGATGGTACGGCTTCAACGGCGCGGCCGCCACCAGCGTAGCACAGCTGGGCTCCATTTTCGTAACCACCACCGTGGCTCCGGCCGTAGCAACCGTTGTCTGTATGATATTTACCTGGATAAAATACGGCAAGCCGGATGTATCCATGTGTCTCAATGCATCCCTGGCAGGCCTGGTTGCCATCACCGCCCCCTGTGATGTAACCGATGTGTTTGGAGCACTTCTCATCGGCTCCGTGTCCGGCCTGTTGGTGGTATTCGGCGTATGGTTCCTGGATAATGTGCTTCGCATCGATGACCCTGTAGGCGCCGTAGCCGTCCATTTCCTCAACGGGTTGTGGGGCACTCTGGCCGTAGGCCTGCTGGCAACCACCTCCGCCCCCGGCAACGACACCCTGACCGGGCTGTTCTACGGCGGCGGATTGGACCTTTTGGGAAAACAGCTTCTTGGCATTGTATCCGTCCTTGCATGGACCGGCGTGACCATGACCATTGCTTTCCTTATTATCCGGGCTTTCGTAGGCCTGCGGGTCAGCGAGGAGGAAGAAATCATCGGCCTGGACTCCACGGAACACGGACTTCCTTCCGCCTATGCCGGCTTCAGCATCATGGATATCTCCAACACCATGACTATGGATGTCAACGAAAATACTAACCTGGGGGCAGAGGATTACAACGCCGCCTCCTCCGCTCAGAAGAACGCTGCGGTAAAGGTGATTCAGGCGCCTGCCTCCTCCACAGGAATCCATAAGGTATCTATCATCGCCAGACTGTCCCGCTACGACCAGTTAAAGAAAGCCATGAATGATATCGGCGTCACCGGCATGACCGTCACCCAGGTCATGGGCTGCGGCATACAGAAAGGGGCCGGAGAAAAGTACCGGGGAGTGGAAATGGATGCCACCTTGCTTCCGAAAGTAAAAGTAGAGGTCATCGTCGGAAGCATTCCTGTAGACAAAGTAATCGAAACCGCCAAAAAGGCCCTCTACACCGGCCATATCGGAGACGGCAAAATCTTTGTATACAGCGTGGATAAGGTAGTCAAAGTCCGCACCGGCGAGGAGGATATGGCTGCGCTGCAGGATGTAGAATAGCAGGAGCCGATAAAGCCAGCAGGAGGCAGGCGGAGTAATCGCCCGCCTCCCCTTTCTCACCTCTTCTCGGGGCCCGTGTATATATAAAAGGGTGCTTATCTGATAGACTTTGCACCCTTATGATTTACTGCTATTTAATTCTACTCCTTGATTTCATCAATATCTGTCAAATTAACGCCGGAAACATTTAATAATGCTTTTAGTGTTTTATATTCTTTCTTATCCTTCTGTCATCGCCAGCATAATCTCATTGCTTCTGGCAATAAATCCGGTCATGCGCTCAGGCGTCAGGCTTCCGTGGCTTAAAGCCGCCATATCATACAGCTGCTGACAGATTTTATTCGTCAGTTCTGCCTCTGTGTTATTCAGAACATACTGCACCAGTTTATGGTTGGCATTCAACACCAGTGTCTCGCCCATGCCTCCGAACATATTGGGGTCCATGCCGGACATGCTGTACATCTTCATCATATCCTGCATCCTCCGGTTCTCCTCGGAAACCGTAATCATGGAAGCAACCTGGTCATCTTTCAGCTTCTCAACCTTAATCTCCAGCTTGTCATTGTTCAGCGCCTTCTTAAAGGCCTCCGTCAGCTTCTCGGAGTCCGCCTTGAAGCTCTCCGCATCCTCCTCCTTTACAG
>CAYWRB010000354.1:0-3635 GCA_964460025.1 uncultured Hungatella sp. | reverse complement strand
GTTCTATGGTGTCTTTCGCGATCTCAGCATTACCTGACATATATTTTTATCTCCTTACCCCATCCATAGTCTGTTTGATAATATCCCGCATAATCTCTTCGTCCAACTGCCCGCTTATATACCCAAACACATTGCCGTCTTTATCAATCATAAAGGTAGTAGGCAAGGAATACACCCCATAGCTTGTAAACAGCTGGCCGGATTCATCCATAAGCACGGGATACGTGTAACCATTTTCCTCCAAAAAATCGGCGACGCCTTCTTTCGTCGTTTCTCTCCCCTGGCCCGGACCTGCAACTCCGAGAATCACCAGGGAATCGTCCTCATTTTCCTTATAAGAATCATAAATCTTCTGAATATCCGGCATCTCCGCCCGGCAAGGCGGACACCATGTGGCCCAGAAATTCAAAAATATGGTTTTCCCCTGGTAATCCGATAAAGTATGGCTGTTTCCGTACTGATCCGTCAAGGTAAAATCAATGGCCGGCGGCAGCTCTGCTTTTGTCTCTCCCTGAATCTCATCCTCATTTTGCTGCTGTTTGGCATCTACAGAAGCCGCCTCCTGCTGTTCCTGGGAAACCTGAGGCTGTTCTGCCCCTTGGTTTTCCTGAGAATCCCGTGACTGTTCTGCCGCCTGGCTCTCCTGCTGTTCCTGAGAATTCTGTCCTTCCTGAGCCTCCTGCTGCCCCACAGAACCGCCTCCTGCCAACAGCCCGCTTACGGAATTCATCGTTCCCGTAAACATCATAACACCTATGATCAGCATCAGAATTCCGCCTGCCTTCACCGTGTACTGCACCACCTGATTATGTTTCCTGAAGAAATTAAGCAGAGATGCGGCAAACAGACCTGCCGCTAAAAAAGGCAGGACAAATCCTAGCGTATACACCCCTATAAGCATAATTCCCGCCGCCTGCGTACCGGCGGAAGCAGCCATAATCAGTACGCTTGCCAGGACAGGTCCTACACAGGGAGTCCAGGCGAAACTGAAGGTAAAGCCCATCAGAAAAGCCACAACCGGAGACACTGCCATGGTATTCAGCCGGATGGGAAGCCGCCTCTCCTTTCCCAGCAGGTCAGAGGTTCCAAATACCCCCAGCTGATACAGGCCCAGGACAAATATCAGTACGCCACCGATTCTGGTAAACCACAGCTGATTCCTGTGAAAAAAACTTCCTACGGCCGTCATTCCAAGACCCAGAAGCAGAAAAGCGAAGCTGATTCCAAGCACGAAAAATACCGTATTTCCCATAACCTTCCCACGGTTATACAACACCTTTCCATCCTCTCCTATGGTCCTGGTGCCGCCTGATAAATAACCGATATAGAGAGGTAAAAGCGGAAGGACACAGGGGGAGAAAAAACTGAAAAGCCCCTGCAGAAATACGGCGATTACAGATACATTTACATTTAACGAAAATCCCACGACAGTTCTCCTTTACCGATTCAAATAAAATGAATTGCTATATATCATAATCACAGTTCATAACTGCAATTTAAGAGCAACAGACTTCAAGATCTTTGTAGTCTATTATAAGAATCTCCGTTTCCCCCCGCATTCTGTTCCGTCACCGAAACGTCTGCTTAAACTCCCTCTCAATCTCCCTCTTCTGATCTTTTTTGGAGATATCGTCCCGTTTATCGTACAGCTTTTTCCCTCGGGCCAGCCCGATCTCCACCTTCACCAGGCTCCCTTTAAAATACACCTGCAGAGGAACCAGGGTATACCCTTTCTCCGTAGCCTTTGCCAGAAGCCTGTTGATTTCCGATTTATGCAGCAGAAGCTTCCGCGTCCGCAGCGGATCCTTATTGAAAATATTCCCTTTCTCATAAGGGTTGATGTGCATACCGTAAATATACACCTCCCCCTTTTCAATCCGGATAAATGCCTCCTTGATGCTGCATTTTCCCATACGGATGGATTTTACCTCCGTACCGAACAGTTCAATACCTGCCTCGTATTTGTCTTCTATAAAATAATCGTGGTATGCCTTTTTGTTGTTGGCAACCAGTTTTGTCGATTCTTTTCCCATACCAATCCATCCTTTTTCTGTCTTTATTCCCCGGCTCCTGTCTGTGCTGACCCTTGTCCACACGAACTTTACTTTTGACTATACCGGCTCCTGTGAATGCTCATTCCTCTTTCCTTTACCCTCATCGGTACTTCCAATCATCTTAAAGTCAATGGTTCTTGTCAGCTTATCCGTACCGGCCACCTCCACGATGACCTTCTGCCCCAGCTTATACCGGATATTGGTCAGTTCTCCCACCAGCTCCATATTGGCCTCGTCAAAGACAAAATAGTCTTCCGTCAGTTCGCTGACTCGCACCAGGCCTTCCACCGTGTTGGGCAGTTCCACATAAAGTCCCCAGTTTGTAACGCCGGAAATGGCTCCCACAAACTGCTCTCCCAAATGTCCGGACATGTATTCGCATTTTTTCAGCTTATCGGTCTCCCGCTCCGCCTCGTCGGCCCTCCGCTCCATGGCGGAACACTGGTTAGCCACTTCCGGCAGGATCCGTTCATAGTGGGAAACCCTTTTCTCTCCCAGCCCTGTCTTTAAGTTCTCCTTGATGATCCGGTGAATCTGCAGATCCGGATACCGGCGTATGGGAGAAGTAAAATGGGTATAATAATTGGCCGCCAGCCCGAAATGCCCGCTGCAGATAACCGTATACTTTGCCTGCCGCATGGAGCGCAGGGTCAGACGGCTGATTAAGGCCTCCTCCGGCGTACCCTCAATCTTATCCAGCAGCTTCTGCAGCTCCTTGGGATGAACCTCCCCGTTCTGAGTCCGGATGGTGTAGCCGAAATTATTGATAAATGTCCCAAGCCGCTTCATCTTCTCGGAATCCGGCGTGTCATGGGTACGGTACACGAAAGGCAGCTCCTGCCAGAAGCAGTCCTCGGCAATGGTCTCGTTGGCGATGAGCATGAAGTCCTCGATGATCCTTGTGGCTGCATTGCGCTCATAGGGCTTGATTTCCAGAGGCTTTCCCTTGCTGTCCAAGATTATCTTGCTTTCCGGAAAATCAAAATCAATGGAGCCTCTCTGCCTTCTTTTTTCCCTCAGAATCTCTGCCAGCTCCTTCATAAGGAAAAACATATCATTAAAATCCCGGTACTCCTCCATGACCTCCGGGTCTTTGTCCGTCACAATGGCATTCACCGCCGTATAGCTCATGCGCCGGTCTACCTGGATCACGGTCTCTGCAATCTGATGTCCCAAGACATTCCCCTTGCCGTCAATCTCCATGATACAGCTAAGGGCCAGCCGGTCGGTTCCCGCGTTCAGGGAACAGATGCCGTTGGATAATTTGTGGGGAAGCATGGGAATCACCCGGTCTACCAGATACACGCTGGTTCCCCGTTTTAGAGCCTCCTTATCCATGGCGGAGCCTTCCTGCACGTAATGAGTCACGTCCGCAATATGAACCCCCAGAGTATAATGATTCTCATTCTCTTTGGAAATGGTGATGGCGTCATCCAGATCCTTGGCATCCTCGCCGTCAATGGTTACCGTAGGAAGATGCCGCAGATCCATCCTTCCTTCCAGTTCCCTGTCATCTACCAGGTCCGGCGTCCACATGGCCTGCTTCATCACATCCTCCGGAAATTCCTCCGGCAGATCGTA
>CAYWRB010000353.1:0-3638 GCA_964460025.1 uncultured Hungatella sp. | reverse complement strand
AGTTGATGTACAAATCATCATAGATATTAACTTTGATTGTGGATTCAAAAGAATACTGAATGTTCAGCAAATTTCCTTCAAAATAGTTGACTGTCACTATCTTACGGCGGGGATCTACGATCCAATATTCACGGACTCCGGTATTTTTATAATAGATTTGTGAAGGGCTGGCCATATAATAAATTTGTCCGTTAAAAACTTCTGCTCTGGTATCTTCTGGCAGGGCCTCGTACTCGTCTAGAGTGATTGTTTCTAATACATGAACCAGTCACTGATGATGATAGCATATCAGCAGACCAGCCACAAGTGAAAGAAGAAAATGATCATGGAAATTGATGAACGGTGCGATTACCCTAGTACTGCTTTGCATTAATTCCCGAGTAAATAGCACTCGCTATCCGCGCCCTCTGCACGCCTGCGAAGCTAGACGTAGGCACCACTACGCCGTCGCTTCGCAGACGCACAGATGACACGAATATCAAGCGCTATTTACTTCGAGATTAATGCAAAGCAGTACTAGTTTATCCTGATACGCAAGAAGTATTTGTTGACTTATTAGAACTCAGGAAATATAATGAATTCGTATTTTTATGCCTGCATAGACAGGTGCATAAGGATGTTTTAACCGGTGTATGCAATTTTAAAATTTAGTACGCCTCGGCGTACTTGAAAGAACAGCTGCGAAGATTCCCGGAACCATTGGAAGAGAGAATACGGGGGAGAACCTATGTTGAATACATTCAAATCACGGAAATACGATGTTTTCATTTCCTATCGCCGGGATGGCGGTGAGAACGAAGCCTGGAAGCTAAAGCTTTTTTTGGAAAAATTGGGCTATCGGGTATTCATGGACCGGGAGGCGCTGTGCTCCGGAGATTTCAATGAGCAGTTATATCATCGCATTGACCAATGCAAAGATTTTTTGCTGATCTGCTCCGACGGTGCTTTGGATCGCTGCCAAAACGAGGAAGACTGGGTTCGCAAGGAAATCACCCGGGCAATGCAGGGTGGGAAGAACATAATTCCGGTCTGGATCAATGGCTTTGATGGCTCCCAGTTCTCTTCGCTTCCTGAGGAACTGGCAGGGATTGAAAGACTGCAAGCGGTAACACTGCAAAATGCTATCTTTGAAGAGAGTATTCACAAATTAAGCACTTACCTTCATGCTCGCCCAATCGTCAAATATCAGCAGTATCTTTATAAGTCTGTCAGTGCCCTTGTGGGAATTCTTCTGATCGCGGGTCTGGGTATCTTCCTTTTTCCTAACCATAGTACCAATTTCCCAGCTAATCAAAAGGAAGAACAGCAGGTGGATGCCATGTATGCGGCAGCCAGTGCCCAGCTTACCTATCTGGACCTAAATCTAGGTAATCTGAAACAGGCATTGAAGGCCTGTGAAAACTATGTCGCAGGCTATACCGATGACGAAGCAAAAGTGCGTATGGAATGTAAACAAAGCAGGAAAAACATCCGCGAACAACAAATTGCTTATCATGTTATGCCGGACAATGAAATCGATTATCCTTATTTTGAACATCTCAACAGTCTTATTTCCGTGGCTCAGCGAACAGCAGAATACGAAAAGTATATTGATTACTTGGAAGCCGTAGTGTTTAAAACTACACTGGAAAATGATCAAAAAATCGAGGTTATCCGTCACTTCTCCACGATTGCTGAGCAGGACGCGGAGCTTGGGGTAGTGGAGACATTTCTTCTGTTTCTTCCGGTGACCGAACCGGAGAACACTTTAAGCAGCCTGCTGTATGTCTCAACGGGATGGAAAAATCTTTCCGGATTCGGTAAGAGCTGGATTGGCGGCACGGATAAGGAAAACGAATTGAAACGCAGAGTGGAAAATGCCCAAAACAGCAGGCATGCGGCTCTGATTGCCGCTCAAAACGTCAGCGGTGTTGAACTGATAAAATATGATGTTTTCATAGACGGTTGATTTTGTATAGAATGAGGAGAAAATTGTATGTGTAGTTACTGGAAGCGAACGATTGTTTTAGTCCTGACTTTGACGATGCTGGCCGGATGCAGCAAGGGCTATCCCGGTTCCCGGAAGGAACGGGATTTAACTGACCAATTATCTTGCGAAGTTCTGGCAAATATAGCCCAGATAGATGCGATACAAACGGCCTATATGGAAGGCCTTGATGCTTGCGGCCAATATATCTCAGGAGAGATGGAGGAAGCTTCCTGGAATGATGCTCTGGATGCCGCAATACAAAAGCTCTCCCAACACAAAGTTGTTCCCATTTCTCAGGAATTGCTGGATGCTTGCCAGGATTCTCCTTTTTCTTCGACAGAACTTCAGGTTTTGCCTGAACTGGTTACAACATACTTGGACACGGTTCCGGAGAATTTGTTATTCCTGCAGGAGTTTATCGGGATGAATGCAGAAATGGATCTGTCGTACTGTAAGCAGATTCTGGATATTTATAAAGAAACTGCACAGGAAGAGATGCTGGTCTTCTGGTATTCAACGATCGAATTTTTCTTACCTATTACCGAGGAAGAGGTGCTGACTGCCTTTTGTGAGGATGTTCAAAAGCTTCCCAATTTTCAAGAAATCGCAGCTGATGTACCTGCTTCAAAGGATGAGGCAGTTCGTCTCCAGAAAAACCACTTTAAACAGATGGAGAATCTGCAGGATCAGATGGCTTTGCTGACGGGTCAAATGAAAGGCGATCTCAATACCGATTATGAGAAACTGATGCAGATGCTGATAGGGGATTTTGGATTCTCTCAGGAGAGGGCACAGGCCTATATTGAAACCCTGCGGCGGATTGCTTCAAAAGAACAGCTGCTGACAGTGGAAAAGCAGGAACTGGAGGAACAGAGACAAGAGCTGGAGAAGGTTCGTGAGGAGATGCGAAATAAATTTGCTCCTCTTCCCGAGGACGAACCAGGACTGTTGTGGGGCAAAGCCAAACGTTTTGCTTCGGTGAAGATGTATGAAGAAGCGGCAATGTGCCTGCAGGTTCTCAAAGACCAAAATGACTCCGATTTTTCGCCGGAATGCTGCGAAGCGGGTATTTCCTTTTATCGCAATGGGTGCCAGATGGGATACGCTTATGGTATCATGATTCTCCGTCCGTCACCGGAAGACGACTTGGCCCCCTATCAGGTTGGCGACATTTTGGTGAGTATCGAGGGGGAGCCTGTATACACCGCAGAATCCTATTCTGCGCTCAAGGAAGCCCATCCGGAGGGCTATCAGGCGCAGATTCTGCGGCAGTGCCCTCAGGGTACGCTGGAACTGATGGATTTGACGGTTCCGCCTAATGTGCGGTTTTACTATGTTGATTTGGTTGAAAACGCCGGACAAAATGCGCAAGAACAGGCCTCTGAATAAATTCCCCGTGTCCTGTCTGTCAGTGGGGAAATGTCAGTACTGCTGGGGGCAGCGGCGGTTATGTCCGGCTGCAAGAAGCCTGTGAATGCTAAGACAGGGGCTTTTGAAAAACAGGAGACCGGAATGATATCTGACAGGAACAATGAGAAAACAGAAAACATGGAGCCAAGGACAGTCTGGTCAGGAAAACAGAATCCGGAGAGTTTTATGGAAACATTGGTTCCAGGGATAAGACATCCCAAAATGTGCCGATCAGAGTGAATTGAACCAGGGGGCCATG
>CAYWRB010000352.1:0-3645 GCA_964460025.1 uncultured Hungatella sp. | reverse complement strand
CTTCATATCACCAAGCCGTTCCAGACTTTTACAGACACCGGTTTTCCGAAAGAATTGCTGGAAGAACTGTCTAAAAGGACGGGACATAAGATTGTGGGGAATAAGTCGGCCAGCGGCACGGAGATTCTGGAAGAACTGGCAGAACACGAGATCGCCACGGGAGATATGATCGTGTACACCTCAGCAGATTCCGTGCTTCAAATCTGCGGCAATGAAGAGACGTTCGGTCTGGATGAGCTGTACCGCTGCTGTGAGATTGCCAGGGAGCTGACCCTGCGTGATGAGTGGAAGGTGGGACGTGTCATTGCCAGGCCTTATGTGGGGAAGAAAAAGGGGCAGTTTAAACGTACTTCCAACCGGCATGATTATGCGCTGAAGCCATACGGAAAGACCGTTTTGGATGCATTGAAAGCCGCTGGCTATGACGTGATCAGCGTGGGAAAGATCAGAGATATTTTTGACGGAGAGGGAATTACGGAAAGCAATAAGTCCAAAAGCAGTGTCCATGGCATGGAACAGACCATAGAAATTGCAGACCGAGATTTTACCGGGCTGTGCTTTGTCAATTTGGTAGACTTTGACGCGCTGTGGGGACATAGAAGAAATCCTGTGGGATATGGACAGGAATTGGAACGGTTTGATGAGAAGTTAGGCGTGCTTCTTTCAAAGCTTCGTGAGGATGATCTGTTGATGATCACGGCAGACCACGGAACGGATCCGACTCATACAGGAACGGATCACACGAAAGAAATGGTGCCATTTTTGGCTTATTCTCCTTCTATGGCAGGGTGCGGCCAGCTTCCGGACAGCCAGAACTTTGCGGTTATCGGTGCTACCATAGCGGATAATTTCCAGGTGAAAATGCCGGAGGGAACCATAGGAACGTCTATTTTAGAGGAACTCAGGTAGGATTTTCCATGTTTTCGGGATCGGATCCGGATTGAGAAACGGGAGCTGACTACAAACGGCGGTATACTTCCGGACAGGGAAGCATACCGTCTGTTTTGCTGTCAGTACCATATAGCGGAAATGCTTCGGGGCAGTCTGATTACCGGACGGATGGAGCACTAAGGAGAGGATTTAGAGAGGGCTCTTAGAATGAAAGGGGGGGAGGAGCCGGAGGTGAAATATAAGAGATTGGGAGAAGTTCTTCTTACGCTGGGATTGTTGGAAGAAGGAATGCTGAAACGTGCGCTTGAACTTCAAAAGGCTTCCGGTGAGCGGCTTGGAACCATACTGGTTAAATACGGTATGCTTACGGAGATGCAGTTGATTGAAGCTCTTCAGGTACAATTGGACGTGCCGTTTATTGATCTTTCCAAGGAAAAAGTCAAACCGGAAATGGCGGCGGTTGTGCCGAAGGGAATTGCCATGAAACATGAGGTGGTTCCGGTCAGGATGGAAGACGGCAATCTATATCTGGCAATGAAAGATCCTATGGATTTTATGGCAGTGGAGGAAGTGAGAACTGCCTCAGGCTGCGGAGTGATTCCCATGATTGCCAATCCGGACAGTGTCAATCGGGCGATTGAAGAGCTGTATGGCAGAGAAGGCGTAGCCAGGGCCATTGAGGAGATGAAGAAAAGCGGTTCCATAAATGAAGAACGGGAAAAGAGCGGCAGTGTTTTGGAGGTGAAGGAGGACAGCGCTCCTACCATTCGGCTGGTCAATTCATTTCTGAATCGTGCCGTGAAGGAACGTGCCAGCGATATCCACCTGGAGCCAAGGGAACATGAACTGGTAGTGAGAATTAGGATTGACGGTGTTCTCCATCCCATTTTAACGGTGCCAGGAGATTTGCAGCTGTCGGTTATTGCCAGAGTTAAGGTCATTGGCGGCATGAATACTACGGAACACAGGATACCTCAGGATGGCCGTGCCACCATCAAGGTTCAGGATCAGACCATTGACCTGCGGATTTCTGCGATTCCTGTGATTCACGGTGAGAAAGTGGTGATACGACTTCTCAACCAATCCACAGCCCTGCTTACCAGTCAGGGGATTGGTCTGTTTGGAAATGATATGGAAAAATACAGGAAGCTGCTGAAGACGCGAAGCGGGGTCATCCTGCTGACAGGACCTACGGGAAGCGGTAAAACCTCCACCATGTATACCATGATTCAAGAGCTGAATCGTCCGGGGGTCAATCTGGTAACCCTGGAAGATCCGGTAGAATATCACATCGAGGGAATCAATCAGGTGCCTATCTATGAGAAGGTGGGAATGACATTTGCCGAGGGCCTTCGTGCGGTCTTAAGACAGGATCCGGATATTATTGCGGTAGGAGAGATTCGTGACAGGGAGTCTGCCCAGATTGCCATGCAGGCGGCGCTTACCGGCCATCTGGTATTGTCTACCATACACACCAGCGATGCAATCACCGCCATAGACAGATTGAGAAATATCGGAGTGGAGCCATATCTTATTGCCGATGGCATACACGGAATCATATCTCAAAGGCTGGTCAGGAGAATCTGTCCGAATTGTAAAGAGGCCTATGTACCGGGAAAAGAAGAAAGAGAATTCTTAAAAATCAATCCGGAAAGCCAGGTGGTCCTTCATAGAGGGAGAGGATGCCCTCATTGCTTTAATACCGGATATCGGGGAAGGATTGGAGTGTTTGAGATCCTGATTATGGGGCGTGAGGTGAGAACCTGTATTATGGAAGGAAAAACCAGAGAGGAACTTCTTGCGGCAGCCAGGAAACCGGGAGATATGCTTTTGTGGGATAACTGCCGCAAATTGGTGCTGGAAGGGATTACCACAACGGAGGAGGCGAATGTCTTGGCTCATTCACAGTTCGCTAAATGACTTGTCTGAATTTCCGTCTGCACCAGCGAAGCCAGTACGGCATTGCCTTAAGTTTCCGTATCACAGGAAGGGTAATGAAGAAGGATATGCTTTTTCAGAGCGTCAAAGCTTTCCGCGCTCATATCATGTTCCATCCTACAGGCATCGGCAGCCGCGGTATCAGGAGCCACGCCCAGTTTCACCAGCCAGTTGGACAAAAGAGAATGGCGCTCATAGACCGTTCTGGCAATGGCCAAACCTTCTTCCGTCAAACGGATAAAACCTTCCTCCGTGACGGTGATGTAATTGCGGTTTCTTAAATTTTTCATGGCTACGCTTACGCTGGGCTTGGAGAAATGCATGTGATTGGCAATGTCAATGGAACGCACCTCCGGCAGCCGGGTTTTTAAAATCAGGATTGTCTCTAAGTAATCCTCCACGGATTCCTCGGATTTGTGTTGAATGTAACTCATGAAGGCGCCTCCTTTTTTGCTGTAGAGTACTCCTGGGAAGGTTGGGAGACTCTGTTGATGTATCTTATTTTATCATCAGGTTGTGAAGAATGCAAGCAGCACATGAAAGGGGCATAGCTTATCTCGATAGCAAAAATAACCAAATGACATTCGTTCGTTGGTTAATGCCATGATGTTACTCCAATATCATATCATTCAGTTAAAATTTAACCTTTCGAGATAACGTAGCCCGGAGAGAGGATGATATTTTTTTCTCCAGGGTACTCGAAGACCGTCGGTACTTAGGCGCTGTCTTTTAGCGCCTTATGTACCGCTACGCTCTTCACGTAGCGCGAGCGTGCCCAGGAGAAAACAATATCATCCTCTCTTCGGGCGGACCTTA
>CAYWRB010000351.1:0-3648 GCA_964460025.1 uncultured Hungatella sp. | reverse complement strand
GTCAGCGCATCCATTATCAAGTATATCGGAAAGAGCCAGTATTCATTCAATACGCCTCAGGATATGGTGGAGAAAGACGTTCACTGGTATCTGATGATGGCGGACAGCTACTACAGTAAACCACAGCGCGAGGAGTATTTTATGGATTCCGGGTATTATAAGTTCTATGAGGCATATCATTTGCTTAAATTTTCCAATGAGAAGCAGATTTTGGAAAAGGCATACAATGAATATCTGGAGCTGAAAAAGAATAATCTGTGGGGATCTAAGAAATACTATTGATGAATCCGGCCGCTTTGGCGGCCGGATTTTTCAGATTCCGTGCGCCAATGTGCATCCCTGGCGGGGACGAGTATCAGAAAGAAGCATATCAAAAAGGAAGCATATCGAAAAGGAAGTATATCGAAAAGGAAGCATATCGAAAAGGAAGCGTATCAAAAAGAAGCATATCAAAAGGATATGATATCAACGAAACATGATAAATGGAGGCGATGACGACCATGAGCAAAGCATATGAACAGCTTCAAACCTACTTAGAGCGGGCCCAGGCATTCCAGACAGCTATGGTACTGTTTGAGTGGGATAATGAAACCCTGGCTCCCAAGGAGGCCGGACCTTATACATCGAAAATGATCGGTGCCATATCCGGAGAATATTACCGTGTCATTACGGACGAAGAGATGAAACGCCTGATAAAAGAGTGTCAGAAGGACGACAGCCTGTCCCAGGTAGAAGCCGCCATTGTGCGTGAGGCGGCAGAGGAGATGGAGCAGATTGACTGCATTCCGGCCGACGAATACAGAGCGTTTGCGCAGCTGTGCTCCCAGGCTACCAGGATCTGGGCAAAGGCGAAAAAAGACAAAGACTTCCAAGAGTTTGCCCCAACCTTAAAAAAGGTATTGGATTATCAGAAACGTTTTGCTTCCTACCGGGCAAAGGAGGGGCAGAAGCTTTATGATGTCATGCTGGACAACTACGAGAAGGGGTTTGACATGGAGACCCTGGATCAATTCTTTCAGGTTTTAAAGGACCGGCTGGTGCCGTTTTTGAAAAAACTGACGGACAGCGGCGTTTCCATAGATGACAGCTTCTTAACCGGCGACTATCCGGAGGAGAAGCAGGAAAAGATCGGGCGGTATCTGGCGGAATACGTAGGTTTTGATTTTGACAAAGGCGTCATGGCGGTCAGCGCCCACCCCTTTACCACCAATCTGCACAACCATGATGTAAGGATTACCACGGCATACAATGAGCACGTAGACGACTCTATTTTTTCCGTGATTCACGAGTCTGGTCATGGTATCTATGAACTGGGGATTCCGGATCAGCTGACTCAGACTCTGGTGGGCCAGGGAACATCCATGGGCATGCATGAATCCCAGTCCAGATTTTTTGAAAATATCATCGGCCGCAGCCAGGCCTTCTGGAAGCCGGTCTATGGCAGGCTGCAGGAGATATTCCCGGAACAGCTGGGAGGGATTTCTTTAGAGCAGTTTGTAAAAGCCATAAATAAGGTAACTCCCAGCCTGATCCGCACCCAGGCTGACGAACTGACCTACAGCCTTCATGTACTGATTCGGTATGAAATCGAAAAAATGTTGGTGGAAGAGGATCTGGATGTAGAGAAGCTTCCCGAAATCTGGGCCCATAAATATCAGGAATATCTGGGGGTAAGGCCGAAAGACGTGTCTGAGGGTGTTCTTCAGGACATCCACTGGTCTCAGGGTTCCTTCGGGTATTTCCCCTCCTATGCTTTGGGAAGTGCCTTCGGGGCACAGCTGTACGCTTATATGAAAAAGATCATGGATTTTGAGGGACTTCTGGAAAAAGGGCAGGAGGGCATAGCCGTCATCCGCCGGTTCCTGAGAGAGAATATTCACCAATACGGAAAGCTAAAGACAAGCCGTCAGATTTTAAAGGATGTGACAGGGGAAGATTTTAATCCTCAGTATTATATTGATTATCTGACGGAGAAATATGGGAACATCTATGGAATCGCCTTAAAGTAAATCCCCATGCATTTCCAAGGCACTGCCATCGGCTTTCATAGGGCGGCCGGTATGCGCCAAAATGCCGAAAACAGACGGAAAGAAAAAGACAGGGCAGCGGTAAGCCTATCATTCTTACCCTGCCCTGTTCCTTTGCCTGTTGGACGATTTTATTTGGATTCTCCTTCTTTCAGATACAGATGTCTCGGCAGACCGTTAACCATTACACATGGGTAATCGCCTTGAATCAGCGGACGTACGTAGTCAATGAAATCCTCTGTCACATAGGTCCCCTCCTCGTTGATCCAATTTCTTGGAACCAGTTTCTCGCCGTTGGCAATCTTGTGAACATCATATACGCCGGTAGCAGACTGATAAGGATCATCGGATACACGGTCAATGACAACCATCTTGCCGCTGTCGCCTTCATCGGCAGCCTTCACTGCGGCGCCGCCTACCATAAATGCCTCATTGATATCCACACGGGATGCCAGATGAGAAGCGCTTCTCTGAAGAGAGCTGAACTCTACGGCACGGGTCTTGCAGCCGACTTTATGGTTTACCAGATTGGCAAGATACGTAGCAGAGCCTGTCAGCTGCTTATGTCCGAATGCGTCCACATAGTCAGAGCCGCCTCCGGCCTCGCTTACATAGGTACCGTCCTGAAGCCTGATCCCCTCGGAGATAGCTACAAATACCGTGTTCTTAATCTTCAGAAGCTTATTGATCTCCTCGATAAATGCGTCGGTGTCAAACGGAACCTCCGGAAGATAAATCAGATCGACACCCTCACAGTCCTCACCCTTTGCCAAGGCGGAAGCGCCTGTAAGCCATCCTGCATTGCGCCCCATGATCTCAATGATCGTAACCAAAGGCTTCTTATAAGAAAATCCGTTGCCGTCCCGAATGATTTCCTTGGTGGAAGTGGCAATATACTTGGCAGCGCTTCCGTAGCCGGGAGTATGATCCGTCAAAGCCAGATCGTTGTCAATGGTCTTTGGAACACCTACAAACTTCTGAGTCTGTCCCGTAAGGATGGCGTAGTCAGATAATTTCTTGATGGTATCCATGGAATCATTGCCGCCAATGTAGATAAAACACTCGATATCCAGCTTGTTGAGAATCTCAAAAATCTTTACATAGATATCCTGATTCTCATGGATGGCAGGCAGCTTGTAACGGCAGGTGCCTAAGAACGCGGACGGAGTCCGTTTCAGAATCTCGATGTCCAGCTCATTCTTAATATAGTCCGACAGATCAACATACATTTCATCTAACAGACCCTGAATACCAAAACGCATACCATATACTTTTTTGGCTCCACGGTCAATGGCAGTTCTGAAAACTCCTGCCAGACTGGAATTGATGACAGCGGTAGGGCCACCGGACTGTCCTACAATAACATTTCCATACATATGAATTTCCTCCAATTTTATTTAAGATTGCCTTAAATTTTGCTCCAATATTCCTATTATATCACAGCTTACCAAGAAAAACTAGAGGGAAATTTTATAATATCCCTATTTTGTTAACTTTTCACCATCGAGAGAACGTAGCCCGGAGAGAGAATAATATTGTTTTCTTTAATCATACCTCTCCAAAAAATAATTAATCTCCGCCCCAATGAGAAGAATACAGATACAGATATACAGCCACAGCA
>CAYWRB010000350.1:0-3653 GCA_964460025.1 uncultured Hungatella sp. | reverse complement strand
AAGGGAGAGTATAAAAAGCAGATTCTTGGTTTCAAGGACAGCTTTGGAAAAATCTTTGATGCCGTACAAAAGCTGGATTCGGAACTTCCGGAAAGCATTTTTCTGGAGGGGCTGGGGGTTATGGAAAATATTTTGGAAAATCATTCCGTTGCCATCTATACCTTGGATTCATGGCAGAAGTTCGGCAGACTGGCCGTATGTTCTGCCAGCCAGTTGTCCAAACTGATGAAGTCTATTCGAATAGAGGAATATCAGGAGGTATATGATGTTGTTTCAAAGGGGCAGGTCTGGCGAAACACAGAACTGAAAGAAAATCTGCCTATGTATGGGTGCGGGGTGTTTCAGGGAGAAGTCATGGTGCTTTTAATCACTCTGCAGGAGGCCAGCGTTGAGCAGTATGGAATGCATTATATGAATATCTTTAAAATTCTGTGCGGTCTGGTGCAGACCTCTTTTTTAAGGGCTTTGGAATACGAAAAGGCGACAGAAGAAGGAACCTATTATGGAGGAACCAATATTATATATCCGGAACGTTTCCGGCAGCTTTTGGCAGTGCAGGAAGATATGAAGGAGGCAGGGATAGCAGATTATACGTTAGTTCGGTTTAAAGAGAGAGAAAAGAAAAAACTCAGCGATATGCTGACCGGGATCATCCGTGCCAATGATGTGATTGGCGCTGATGAAGAGGGGAGTTTATACTTGCTGCTTCTGCAGACAAACCGAACAAATTATAAATATATTGAGGAACGGCTTATAGCACATGGCTTGGAGTTTGAACTGGCAGATAAGGTGGGCTGAATATGTGGTTTTTGATCGTATTATTATTCATTCATATTCTATTATGTGTGGTGCTTTATTTGCTTATAAGGGCAGGAGTTTTGGTAAGTAATAGAATGGTTATGACGCTGGCATGGTTTGTTCCTGTATGGGGTGTACTGTGCCTTATTATATTGGAAATACGTTCACGCGGAAAACAGGAGATACACGAAGAGGTTGGATTGGAGAAGCTGAAGATCAATGATGAGATTTACAGAAGTATTTTGATGGAGGAAGGGGCTTCGGAGGATCGTATTGTACCTATTGAGGAGGCTCTTGTGGTAAATGATACCGGTATGCGTCGGGAACTGATGATGGAGATTCTGTATGGGGATCCGGAACTGTATGTAAGCCAGCTGCAGGAAGCCCGTATGAATGATGATACGGAGGTTGTTCATTATGCAGTGACAGCCCTGACAGAAATGCAGAAAGAGTATGATCTGCGGTTCCAGGATCTGGACAGACATTTGGCAGAAGAACCGGACAGCCAGGAGATTCTCGATCGTTATCTGAATCTGATGGAAAAATATATTGGTACCGGTCTTTTAGAAGGAAATAACCGCTCGATTCAGATGAAAAATTACAGTAACCTTTTGGAAAAGAAAATCAGCAGAGGGAAGGCAAGTATTTCCTATTATCTGAAAAAGATAGAGACGGATCTGAGTTTGGGAGAATATGAACAAGCCTATGAAATGATAGAGATTGTTTTGGAAAAGTGGCCGAAAGAAGAAGACGGATATTTATATATGATACAATACTATGCTAAGATCAGAGATCGGGCAGGGATAGAACGTATTTTAAATATGATATACCGCCGGAATATTTTTCTGTCTCCCAGAGGCAGAGGAATGGTAAAGTTTTGGAGCAGAAGCAATGAGGGAAAAATTCAGGTTTAAAGAATTACAGTATTTTTTACTTTTTTTTGGATTGTTGGCGCTTATTGTCTTTGTATTGCAGAGAAATGTGGTTTATAGAGCTGCAAAACGGGTGATAGAGCCCTATGCGGTGGAGGCAATGGCGCAGACCGGGGCCAGTCAGCACCCGGAGTGTCTGATTCTATGGGAAGAGGATGAGATGGGGCTTTTGGGCAGGAACATGATGGAGCAGATACTGGGGCAAATGAAGATTCCATATGTTTCAGCAGAAGGAAAGGAAGGGGAGCTTTATAAATTTGGAGAATACCAGACGGTAGTTCTGTCCATGACCCACTGGAATCTGCTGGATGAGAAGATTCTGGAACTGGCCAAATGGGTGGAAGAGGGAGGAAAACTGATGGTTTTATATCCTCCGACAACCAATGGGGCATTTCAACTGCTGGCCGATGAACTGGGAATTCAGTCTACAGGCAGCAGCATGAAGTATGTGGAGGAAGTGACCTTTGAAGATACCTTCATGCTGGATGGCGGGAGAGGACGCTTAAAACTGCCGGACCCTTACGAATCTTCTTTACAGGTAAATCTCTATCCCGAATGCAGGGTGCAGCTTTGGACGGGAGAAGAAGACAGGGTACCATTAGTTTGGACTTACGATAACCATTCAGGAAGAGTGATTTTCTGTAATCTGGGACATTTGGATAAGCGGTATCGGGGGTTTTACAGTGCCGGATACAGTCTTATGGGGGATTACTGCGTATGGCCGGTAATCAACGGTTCGGCATTTTACCTGGATGATTTTCCGGCGCCGGTTGCAGATGGAGAAAATGAATATATCAGAAGAGATTATGAGATGGGGATTGCCGATTTCCATAAACAGATCTGGTGGAATGATTTGTGCAATCTTGCAAAGAAGTATGGCATTCGCTATACCGGGCTTGCCATAGAGGAATATTCCAATGAAGTGGAGGCGCCTTTTGAGAGACTTCAGAACACCAGAGATTACAGGTACTATGGAAGTATGATGCTAAAGCAAGGGGGAGAGATAGGACTCCATGGCTATAACCATATGCCTCTTTGCCTCACCTATCAGGGGCGAAGAGATCCTTCTTTCAAAAACTGGAGAAGCCGGGAGGATATGGTGAAAGGGATAGAAGAGCTGGAAACATTTTTAGGGCTGGTATTTCCGGAAGAGCGTTTTCGTGTTTACGGACCTCCGGCTAATATTCTCTCACAGGAAGGAAGAGAGATGCTGTCAGCAGAGTTTCCGGAGATTTCCGCAATCGCCGGTGTATATATTGACGGAGAGATGACATATGATCAGGAATTTGAAGTGGCACAGGATGGAATCATTGAGACTCCAAGGGTGATTTCAGGGTATGTTTTTGATGATTCTGTCCGGCTTGCCGCTGTTTCGGAGTTGAATTTTCATTATGTAAGCAGCCATTTTCAGCATTTTCATGATGTGCTGGAAAAAGACAGCGGAGGAGAACTGGGATGGAAAGAACTGCTTGGAGAATTGTCAGGATATGCGGACTGGCTTTACCATGCGGCGCCGGATATCCGAAACCTTACGGGAATAGAATTGGCAGGTGCGGTTCAGCGGTATGACAATATAGTGGTAAGCAGTGAGTTAATACAGGGAGAGCTGCGGCTGACGCTGGGAAATTTTGTGGATGAAGCCTGGCTGATGATTCGACTGAATACAGCTGCTCCAAAAGAAGTAAGGGGAGGCAGTATTCAGCAGCTTTCACAGAATCTGTATCTTTTAAAAGCGGATGCCGGACAGGTCGTGATTGAGCTTCGGTAGATCGTATTGGGAAAAGAGGAAGAGATGGATAAAGTAACAAAGACAAGATATCTATCGGTTCTTACCGTACTGGCATTGTTTGTTTTAATTGCGGCTGCCCTGATCGGGCAGAATTTCCAAAGAACTGGAAAACAGGCGCAACCGGTTGTTGCCCT
>CAYWRB010000349.1:0-3677 GCA_964460025.1 uncultured Hungatella sp. | reverse complement strand
CACAAACTCCATCACATCCGGATGGGTACAGTCGATGGATATCATAAGAGCCCCTCTCCGCCCGTTCTGGCCGATGAGTTCCGTCACCAGGGAATACAGTTCCATAAATGACACCGCGCCGGTGGTCTCCTTAGCCGCATTGTTGATCCTGGCTCCCCTGGGGCTTAAGCCCGAGATATCCACGCCGCAGCCGCCTCCGTAGCTGTACGTGCGGGCCAGCTTCTTGGCACATTCGAAAATACTCTCTATGTTATCCTCCGGAGGTTCCACCACATAACAGTTGGACAGACTTACCTTCCTCCCCTGATTCTCCAGTCCCCTGTTGGATAAAATCCTTCCTCCGAACAAAAATTTCTTTTCCCGGATCAGACGGGCAATCTCCTCATTGCCGTCGCTGATACGCCCAAGCCAGGCTTCAAAGTTCTCATCTCCATCCTTATACTTTTTATTCCAGATGTCAATCCCCAGCTGGTTTTCCTTCCCAAGCCACTCTTCCAGTTCCATGTTGTCTTTCTCCTTTTCAAAACCATTTTCCTCTGCATAAAGCGTCCCCGGCAGAATACCTGATACGGCATTACGGAAATAACCATATTACGCTTCCCAGGGCAACGCGATATATAGCATGCATTTAGTATAGTACCACAATATATATGTGACTTCAAGGATTTTCCATAAGACTGATACCGTGTATATTTACAAAAACATATACTGATACTTTCGTATCTGCATCCGCATGGTATCTTCTACCCGCCTTAGAATCGCATCCTCATAGATCCCGGAAAACTCTGATAAAACGGCTGTTACATCACGAATTGTAAATGCGGCCTGAAATGGAAATTTAGGAAAAAGCTGTTCACAAGCATCCAGCTGCTCATCAAAATCTCCGGAAAATGGCTTTGCCCTTATTTTATTTCTGCATGCTTCCTCTGTCATATTCAGCGGATAATCTCCACGAACATCAGAAAATAATGCCGCACCATTGTCAAAGATGGGACAGTTCCTGTATGTTCCGTCCTTCCTGCGAATCACGGCCAGATTGTGAAAGTGCCTGTCCTCATTAAAAAATAAAGCATCAATACTGAGCATTTCTCGAAGATAGCATCCGAAATCGGTCAGTCCGGTGGCCCGCTCCACCGTTTGAACTACATGACGTATCTTATCCGCCGGTTCCTCATAGGCAAGCACCGATCGCGCCGCGCTCTGTCCCTCCCATGCCTGAAACAGACGCTCCACGGAAACCACCTTGTCATCCTCAGGTTTCATAAAATTTTCCGACACGCAGCCATGGACCATTCGACCTTCCCGGCACAGCGCCTCGTATCCATATTCCACGGCCTGACGAACATTGGTCTTTTTCAGAAGACGGGACACTATCACTTCAGCCAAAGCCTCATACCCCAGGCTATCCTCCTTGTACCATTTTCCGTCCGCGTACCATTTATTCTGGTTTCCCTTTGAAGACGCCATCTCTGCCTGGCCGACGATCCGTTCAAGACCTTCCACCTGTACCATTGTCCCTTACCTCCTATCTATTAAAAGCCCTATGATCCTTCTCTTCAATTCCTCCTTGTCTCTTGTCTCTTTTGCCGCCTCATCATAAGCCCTTATCCAATCCCCATCCATTTTCCGCAGCCACTGTGAATCCTCATACACCCGCCCGTTGGTTTTCTCTATAATAAGCGTCGGTTCATAAAAATCCAACCCCAGTTTCTTAAGCTCATCCCGTATTCCATAGCGTGTCCGAGGCATACACCGGGTTTCCAAAAATGCTTCGTAGTCCTCCCATGTAGGATCTGTCCGGATTCCGAATGCCCTGCTGATGAGATCATCCGTAAAATTTATTATTTTTACCCGGCAGGTAGCGCTGCAGGCATCGATCAACGTAGCCGGCTCCTCCCGGTCCATATACATGTAGACCGTCCGGGTTCGAGAAGCAGCATCCGCAATCACTTTATGAACCGTGCCTACCGAAATTTGGGTCTCTGCAGCCACCTGCCGCATGGTTTTTCCCTGCTGATAGAGGGAGAGAATACGCACCTTCCGGCCGTCTTCCAGCCCCGGACGGCCCCGTTTGCGAGATACCATCCCTGCCTTAAGCTCCTCAAGTTCTCTGACCGCCTGGCCGTAGGCCTTTGTCAAAGTACTTACTTTTTTCTGCAGCCGCTCAATCTCCTGCTGCTGCATAAGTTCCTGCTGGGTCATACCTTCCGGTCTCCTTTTGCTTATACATAAAGTGTTTCTCCCATTATAAAATATTGTGTTTAAAAAATCAATTATTTTATGAACAAATTTTATTCTCTCATCTTCCCATTTCGTCAGCCTCATGGAAAGATATCAAATTGTGGCCTATGAAGGAATAAAAGCCACAGACCATTACGGCCTGCAGCTTTCTTCCACTTCTTTTCTCTTCACCTTCACCAGAATAATATCATCTCCCACCTGCAGGATATCGCAGAAGGGAATTACGTACTCTTTTTCTCTCCCTAAAAATCCGCAGAAGCTGCCTGGACCGGGCACGATGATGGCCGTCATGCAGCCGTTACACATATCAAAATCCACATCGCCTACAAACCCAAGCCGTTTACAATCCTCCGCATTGATGACTTCCTTCTGTTTCAGCTCCGATATTCTCAAACCACACAGAACCTGCCTCTTCTCTTTGCCCTATCCTATGCGGTTCTCTGTTGTCCTTATGCTTAAAATCTAAAGTCAAAACCTTTGAGTATCCTCCACAACCTGTTCCCCCGCGCTCTCTTTGTATCCTTCCATATAAGGATTCCACGCCGTCTGCGGCGGAATGGTCTCGACCTTGGGCTGAAGATCCAGATAAAAGAAGATGGTGGTACAGGTCATATACGGCATAATCCACAGCATTCCGATTCCGAAGCTCATCATCCCCAGGAAAAGCCAGCCCAGAAAACTTAAACTTAATCCCAGAAAACGCATCCTGTTCCCGATCATCATCTCACGGCTCTCCTTCAGGGCCTGAATCAGACCCTTATCCGGATCTTCCACCAGAATAAAGAAAAACATGGAAAATGTCAGAGCAGCATACATGGAAATCACCCACAAAATAACTGTATACACAAAATTGAATACCGCCGGAAACGTCTTATAATCCGTTATGATTGCCGCCATGGAAAGTATGGTATTTGGAATCATACACAGAATGGAAATCAGAAAAAGCAACAGCGCAATCCCTGCGAATTTCCCCGGCTTATTCCGAATCCCCCAAAAAATATCCATAGCACTGGCCGGCTCTCCCTTGCAGATATTCATATGCAGGCGTATCAGTCCCGGCATCAGCATATAGATGATCACCAGCATTGCCAGAAATAAAAGAAGACAAACAATAAGGGCCGCAATAAACATCCCCTCGTCTGAGGAATACGTAAAAAATCCGTGTTGATCCGCGGCAAATCCCCCTATCACAATCATGGCAAATGTTGCAACATAAAATACCGTCAGAAGCAGCCCGTATATTGCCATATACATCATATATCCGCCTATAACCGTCCCATAGTGGCCCTTCAGTGCCTGTCTGGCCTGTCTTTTCAGTTCTGCTCTCTCTGTTTTCATCACATACCTCCCGACAATACGGCTATGGCCAAAAGTATCCCAATAGCAAATATGCTGAGAACCATTCCTATGATGCCTGTAATCAGTCCTGTCTTCGC
>CAYWRB010000348.1:0-3692 GCA_964460025.1 uncultured Hungatella sp. | reverse complement strand
CCAGAATCGTGTAGAGGACAGGGAAAATGGCAATAATCAGGATCACGGTGAGAACCAGATAAATCGCCGCGGATGATATGAATTTTTTTCTTTTAACGTCGCTCATACAAACTTCCCTTTCCTTTTTTAATCGATGCTGTGGCCGATCTTATTGCTGAACTTCATGTAAACAGCTGAGACCGCAGCCAGGATCACTCCGGTTACCAGGGCCATGGCCGAGGCATAGCCTACCTCTACGGTTCTGCCGTCATAGCCAAAGAAATATTTAAACACATATGTCATTACCACTTCCGTCTGACCGGCCGGCTGTCCATTGGTAGATGCAAGGATCAAATCGCTCATCTTCAGGCTGCCTACGATAGCCATCAGCAGCACGGCCTGGAAGGTAGGCCCTATCATAGGAAGGGTAATATAGAAAAATTTCTTTAAAGGAGTAATTCCGTCAATGCTGGCACATTCATACAGTTCCACCGGAACACTCTGCAAAGCCATCAAAAAGAAAATCATGTTAATACCAAAATTATTCCAGACGGATGCTATGCCAAGCACCAGCATGGCAGTTCCTTTATGGCTGAACCAGCTGATTGGCTTATCAATCCAGCCTATACTCTGAAGCATGCCATTGATAATTCCGTTAAAAGAGGCGAACATCAGAGAGAAAATAAGACCGGTAATGGCCGTACTGATAATCGCCGGCAGAAATAAGGCAACCCGGAAGAATCCGGTGGCCTTAAGTCCTTTGTTCAGCAGCACTGCCAGCAGGAGAGCCATGGGGATCTCCACAGCCAGTTTGCCGAAGGATAAGATAAAGACATTAACAATTGATTTCCAGAATGCAGGATCTCTGGTGAAGACCCTGACAAAGTTATCCATGCCGATCCAGGTCTCCCTGAAACCATTGGACTGGTAGAGGGAGTATCTGAGTATGTATACAATGGGCACATAGGTAAATATGATGAATCCCAGCATCATAGGCGCCAGCATGACCATTGCCTGAATCGAATCTCCTTTTAACCTGCGTCTCTGTCCGGACACCTTTCCTTTTTTCTTATTTTGCATCTTGACTTACATTCCTTTCCCTTCGCTTGCACATTCACACCGGCAGCGTTCTGTTCTGCTGTTTCAAAATGTTCTGCAGCTCCTTTACGGATATCTCACCTGGGGTTACCCTATCTCTCACCGCAAGGGCCGCTGCCACTCCCGCAGCCTCTCCGGTCATCATACACAGGGAGATGGCACGGACGCCGCTTTCCGCAACATGATCCGCACTGATACAGCGCCCGGCGGTCAGCATATTGACAATGGAAACCGGAAGAAGGCTTCCGTAAGGAATCTCAAATGTCCTCTGATCCACAACCGGTTCATAGATATGCCCCTCATATCCTTTTCCTTCTACTTTTCCGTCCCCGTCCATATAGGCATCCGGAGCCAGCATATCATAAAATCTTGGGAATACTGCAATCACATCATCGAAGTGGCGCTGACTTTCCATGTCCTCAATGGTCAGATGATACTTCCCCTGAATCCTTCTGCTGTCACGGAAACCGATCTCCGGCGCTATGGAGGCTACCTCGATATTTTTCATCTCCTCAAAGTGCTCTTTCAGATAGCGGTAGATATCCATGACATACTGCCTGCATTCCAATTCACCCTTTGTCAGATCCTTGACATCGGTGGGGTCCAGACCGTAGCTGCAGGAGTAATTGACGTAAGAGATCACACCGGCTCCTGTCAGCCTGCCAAAGGGAAGGTCCTGGCGTTTGCATGGAAGCCCTGTTTTGCCTGCCCGATAGTCCTCTTTGAAAATACGTCCGATTTCGTTTAAACGATCACCTTCTCCAAGAAGGGCCTGGGTATCCGCACCTGCCAGCCTCAGGGATACGCTTCCTGGCTGACACAGCCCGTCTTTCTCACGCCCCTGCTCATAAGGTACTCCTGCCGCATAGGCCACATCTCCGTCGCCGGTGGTATCAATAAATACATCGGCAGTAACCGCCACAGGCCCTTTTTTCGTCTGAATCAGCACCGCTTCGATTCTGTCATCCTTTACAATCACTTCATTTACAAAAGAATGGAACAGAATTTCCACTCCTGCTTCCTGAACAAATTCATCTAAAAATACTTTCAGGTACTCGCTGCTAAAGCAGGTCTTGTTGCGTTGCCGCAGATTATCATTTCCGTACTTCTCATAACATTTCTTCTCGATCTCTGCATAGATGCCTTCTGATTGAAAGCCTGTCCCCTTTAAAAAATAGTTACAGTTTTCCACATAGCATGCCGTGATATTTCCTCCCAGGAAAGCCCTCTTTTCCAGAAGCAGAACCTCTTTCCCTTGTCTGGCTGCCGCTACCGCCGCCCCGATTCCTGCCGGACCGCCGCCTGCTACCAGGATCTGCACATGCTTCCACACTTCCAGAGTCTGTTCTTTTCTAACCACCTTCATTCGGATTCCCATTCCTTTCGTTTTGCTTAATTTCCGCCCAAATTTCCTGTCCCTTACATCGATCTGTATTTAACAGGAGCCGCATCCTTAAATTTCCTGCGGTCTTAAGAATACGGCTCCTGTTCTTTATGATCTATTGTCACATACTATTTACTTTTTTCAGCGGTAACTCCATCCTTCAGTTCATAAAGTGCAACAACCGCCTGATCCGCTTTCTGCAATGCATCATTGTAGCGCTGATCTATGTCTGCCATAATCCCATCTACATCATCTACTGCCGCGTTGGCCCAGATGTTGGCAATGGCTTCCCTGTAGGTCGTGCCTTCCACCGTAATCAACGTATCCGGTACCGGCGGCATTGCAAAAATCTCATCAAAGGTTGCAAACGCCTCCCAGCCCTTCAGCTCCGGAGTCTTTGTTGCCATCTCAACAGCCTGGGCTCTGACCGGAATGTATAAACCGTTCTCATACATCTCTGCCGCGTTCTTATCATCATAGAAGAATTCCAAAACCTTTAATACCTTCTCCGGATGTTCCATAGCCTTGGTTCCCACACATAAAAGGTTGGTCGGATTGCCAAACCGCTTATAGGTCACCTGGTCTGCGCTGAACTTGGGAATATCAATCACCTCCCAGTCACAAACTGCCGGGAACTGAGTCGTATAGACCGCACAGTCAAAGCTGGCCGCTCCGATCATACCGATATTGCCTGCCGCAAACTGAGCTCTCACGCCATCGCCGTCCAGCGTCTCAAACCCTGGAAATACGCTTCCATCTGCTACCATCTGGTCGATGGCTTTGATCATAGGATTGAAAGCGGAGTAATCAAATTTCTTTGCATTCCAGTCATAGCCGTAATGTCCTACATTCTGTCCTGCCGGCATAGTATAGAAGGAACTGATGGTCCATAAAGTACTGGAGAGTCCCAGACCATAGGCCTTGCCTTCCGATGCCTCCGTGATCTTAGCCGCCACTTCCCTTACCTCTTCCCAGGTAGTAGGGTAATCCGCTTCCGTAAGGCCGGCCTTTGCAAACAGATCTTTATTGATAACAAATCCGTAGGTGGTCAGGTTATATGGAAGCGTATATGTCTTTCCGTTAAATACATGAGACTGGTTAGCCACCAGATCCTTGTACTGCTCCAAAAATGCTTCGCTTCCTGGAAGATCTTCAATCGGTGTCAAAAAGCCGTTGTCTACAAAATCCTGCATCCACTTGGAATCCGCACGGAACAGATCCGGAGCTTCTC